>CAYMWZ010000123.1:6270-8256 GCA_964394385.1 uncultured Nitrospinaceae bacterium
TGAGGACCATGTTCTTGAGGGAGGGCGCCTGGGCCAAGGGGAATCTTGCGGGGCCGCGCCGGGCGGGGGGGAGGGAGGCGAGCGCCTCGCCCGGCCCGCCGGCCGCCCCGCCCTCCGCCTCCTTCGCTCCCGGGGACGCCGGGAGCCGGGGGGGCGGGAGGTTGCGGAGGGCGCGCTCCCTGAGCGCATCGTCGATGTTCGCCAGCTCGGGCCACTGGTCCTTGTCGAGGCTGCCCAGGAGCGCCTGGGCCTCCTCGCGGCGCCCGTAGCGGTAGTAGAGGTAGGCCAGCCCCCGCCGCGCGCTCCCGTCGGCGGGGACGAGGGCGTGGGCCTTGCGGAAAAGAGGAAGCGCCTCCTCGGGCCGCTCGGCGTCGTAGAGCGTCCAGGCGAGTCCCGTGAGGGCGTACAGGTGGTCGGGGGCGATCTCGAGCGCCGCGCGGAAGTGGCGCTCGGCCGCCCCGTAGTCCTCTTGGCGGTAGGCGCGCTCGCCCTTCTCGCTCAGGGCGACCGCGAGGGCGGGCGCCGGCGGGCCGGCCTCCTGGGACGCGGGCCCGGAGGCCCCGGGGGGCGCCTCCCGGGGGGCCATCCCGGCGGTCACCAGGGCGCAGCCCCCCGCCGCCAGGGCAAGGGCGAGCCCGAGCGCCCCCCTCCGCGCGCGGCGGCCCGGCCGCAACCTCCCTCCGGCGGAATGGTGCGCCACGGCCTACTTCACCCCCTGGCCATTCCCGTTTTCCTCGATGCGGGCGAGGGCGGCGACGCGGTCGCCCCCCCTCAGGTCGATGAGGCGCACGCCCTGGGTCGCCCGGCCGACCGTCCGGACGTCCTTCACCCGCAGGCGGATGAGCTGGCCCTTGGTGGTGATCAGCATGATCTCGTCGTCCTCGCGCACCCGGCGGATCCCCACGACGGGGCCGTTCTTCGGCGTCGCCTTGATGTTGATGACGCCCTTCCCGCCGCGGTTGGTCACCCGGTACTCGTCCACGGGGCTCCGCTTCCCGAAGCCCCGCTCGGTGCCCGTGAGGATGACGTCGCCCGGGGAGACGATCTCCATGCCGATCACGTAGTCCCCCTTGCCCAGGGTGATCCCGCGCACCCCGCGCGCGGCCCGCCCCATGGGGCGCGCCTTGCCCTCGGGGAAGCGGACGGCCTTGCCGCGCCGGGTGCCGATGAAGATCTCGCGGCTTCCGTCCGTCTGGCCCACCCCGATGAGCTCGTCCCCCTTGTCGAGGGAGAGCGCGATGATGCCCCCCGCCCGCGGGTGGCTGAAGGCGGTGAGCTCGGTCTTCTTGAGCACGCCCTTCTGGGTGACCATGACGATGTAGCGGTCGGGCTCGAACTTCCGGACGGGCATCACCGCCGAGATCTCCTCGTTGGGCCCGAGGTGCAGGAGGTTGACGATGGCCTTGCCGCGGGCCGCGCGCCCCGCCTGGGGTATCTCGTGGACCTTGAGCCAGTGGCAGCGCCCCCGGCTGGTGAAGAAGAGGAGGTAGTCGTGGGTCGAGGCGATGAAGAGCTGCTCGACGAAATCCTCCTCCTTGGTGCCCATCCCGACGACGCCCTTGCCGCCCCGCCGCTGGGACCGGTAGAGGCTCACGGCGTTGCGCTTGATGTAGCCCGAGTTCGAGATGGTGACCGCCATGTCCTCCTCGACGATCATGTCCTCGAGGGCGATCTCGCCCGACTCGTCCACGATCTCGGTGCGCCGGGCATCGGCGAACCTCTTGCGGATCTCGAGCAGCTCCTCCTTGATGACCTGAGTCTGGAGCTCGCGCTCGACGAGGACGCGCCTGAGGTAGGCGATGGCCTTCTGGAGCTCCTTGTACTCCTCCTCGATCTTCTCCCGCTCCAGGCGGGTCAGGCGCTGGAGGCGCATCTCGAGGATCGCCTGGGCCTGGGGCTGGGTGAGCCCGAAGTTGCCCATGAGGCCGTCGCGGGCGGCCTCGGCGGTGCGGCTCTTCCGGATGAGGGCGATGACCTTGTCGATCT
>CAYMWZ010000124.1:0-8171 GCA_964394385.1 uncultured Nitrospinaceae bacterium
CAGCCCAACTCCTCCTCGCACCAGCGGGCCGCCGCCAAGAGTCCTGCCTCCCCGAACCGGCGGGCGCCGAGCTGGACACCCATGGGGAGGCCCTCCTCCCCCCGCCCCAGGGGCAACGTCAGGGCGGGCTGGCCCGAGAAGGTGAGCGGCTCGTTGAACCGGAAGTCCCCCGTCGAAACCTCCCAGGGCGGTGGCGTTTCGACGAAGGAGGGAAGAACGACCAAGTCGTACTGTCCGAGGAAGCGGTCCATCTCCCGCACAAAGCGGGCCCGCAGGCGCAGCGCTTTGAGGTAGTGGACGGCGGGCACCATGAGCCCCGTAGCTATGGTATGCCGAATGCTCGGGGCGTAGGCGTCCGCATTTTCAATGAACATGTCCTCGTGATAGCAGGCGGCATCCACGCAACGGCCGATGCGATGAGCGGCGTGGATCCGCTCGGGATCGAGAGGAAGCCTCCCCTCGTCGACAGTTACTCCCTTCTCCATGAGGCGCGCCACCGCCCGGGACGTCCAATCGGCCACCTCGGTGCTCGCCCGGGGGAGAAAATCCTCCTTGAGAAAGCACACCCGCGACGGCTTGCGCGGGGTGGAGAGCGCAACGAAGTCGGGCACTGTGACCTCGGCCGCCCCATCGTCCCCGGCCGCCGGCCCGGCCATCACCGTGAGCATCCGGGCCAGGTCCTCGCCCGAGCGCGCGATGATGCCCACGTGATCGAAATTCCATGAGAGCTTCACGACACCGCTGCGGGGGATGCGCCCGTAGGTGGGCTTGAGGGCGGCCACCCCGCAGTAGGCCGCGGGCCTCAGGGTAGAGCCGGTGGTCTGGGTTCCCAGCGCTGCGGGCACCATGCCGGCCGCCACGGCGGCGGCCGAACCGCTGCTCGAGCCACCCGGGCTGCGCGCCAGGTTCCAAGGGTTTCGCGTGATGGAAGGGTCCGAGGCGGCGAATTGGGTGGTCACCGCTTTCCCGAGGGCGACCGCTCCCGCCGCCCGAAGGCGCGCGACGCAGGCGGCGTCCTCCTCCGGCACGTAGCCTTTGTAGAGCGGGGTGCCCGCCTCGCGCCGGAGCCCTCGGATGTCAAAAATGTCCTTAGCGGCGTAAGGCGCCCCAGCGAGCGGGCCCAGCTCCCGGCCTTGAGCGCGGGCCGCATCCACCGCGCGGGCTGCATCAAGGGCACCCTTCCGGTCCACCTGCGCCCAGGCCTTCACGCGCTCCTCGCACTGATCGATCCGAGAGAGCAACGAGTGGACCCACTCCTCTGCCGCGAGGGTACCCTCCACGATCCGGCGGAGTCCCTCGCTGAGGGTGAACCTCCATGGCTCTGTCATGGTTTTTTCTCGCCTCCGAGGGGGAGCCGCGGCACAATGGGTTCCTCCTCCTTCTCAAACCTCACCCGCGAGAGCGTTAAAAGAAGGGCTGCCGTCTCCTTAGAAGTCACCTTCGACTTTTCATCTACGGGCAGGCCGTAGACCACGCGGGCCATCTCTTCGATCAGGGATTCGAGGCGTCTCCCGTCCCCGCGGAACTCTCCCGCACCCATGATTTCCTCCCGAGGCTAAGCGATCAGACGGCGTGGCAGAACTGGTTGGACGGAAAATCATACAACAAAACGGCGGAATAGGCATTGTGCAACGTCCCTGAGGTGGTACGCTGTCAGGGAGGCTAAGGGGCCTCCCCATCGGGGGCATTCGCAACCGCGCCGCGGGAAGGACGGAAGGATTGAAAATCTGGATTGATGGCGACGCCTGCCCCAAGGACGTCAAGGATATTGTCTTCCGGGCCTCCGGGCGCCGCGGTGTGCCGGTCTGCCTCGTCGCCAACCGCGATATGTTTGTCCCTCCTTCCCCTCTTATCACCCAGGTCCGCGTCCCGCAGAGGTTTGACGCGGCGGACAACCACATCGCCCGGGAGGCAGGGCCAGACGACTTGGTGGTCACAGCGGACGTCCCCCTCGCGGCCGAGATCGTAAAAAAAGGGGGTGTCGCCATCGACCCCCGGGGAGAGACCTACACGGAGGAAAACGTCGGGGAGCGGCTCTCCATGCGGAACTTCCTGCAGGAGCTGCGCTCGGGCGGCCTCGTCCAGGGAGGCCCCTCCAAGATGGGCCCGGCGGACCGCCAGAGGTTCGCCGCGGCCCTGGATCGGGAATTGACGAAGCGGCTGAATGACAAACGGTGAGCCTTTTGCTCATCTTACGGGCAGAAAACCCGTCCGGGTTCAACTCGAAAAATATCTTTTATAGTTGGGCTGATGGAGATCAGGTCCGACGGCCCGGGCGAAGCTGGGCCTCGCGCCGCGAGTTTGCCGACGAGATTACGTGGGGGAAGAGCTGTTCACCGCGTTGCCGCTGTCAACTCCGAGTTGTCCTGCAAGACCGCGCTCACGAGATCGGTCATGAGGCCGGGCACCGCCGCCGCCACGCGGTTCCAGTTGGGCGTCTGAGGCGACTCCAAAGGGTCGTCGAGGAAAGTTTCACACGCGATCTTGATTCCCTCGGCGAAGACTTCGATGGCGGTTTCTTCCATGTGGCGGTCGAATCGGTAACCGTTGATGGTGGCCACGGCGTGATAGTGGACGATGGCGTCCTGGGCGCCCCGCATATAGGCCGCAGTCAGGGAGCGGACAAAACCCGCCACGAAGGACACCCCCTCCGAGGCCAAGGTGTGAAGGATGGAGCGGGTGATGTCGATGCTCATCCGGAAGAGCCCGCCCTCGGGGTCCCCCGGAGAAAGATCCTGGTGCTTGTGATCGTAGAGATCGCAAATCTCCACTTGGCACACGCGCTTGGTTGAGGTGTTGCGGAACACCTCCGCCAAGATCCCCACCTCCAGCCCCCAATCCATGGGGATGCGGTTGATGCGCGCGAGGTCCGAGCGAATCGCCATCTCCCCCGCGAGGGGATAGCGGAAGCTGTCCAGATAATCCAAAAAAGGCTGGTGCCCGGTTTGCTGCCGCAGTGCCTTGCCCAGGGGCCCGACCAGGAGGCGGGAGGCCCGCCCGTTGAGCTGGTCCGAGGCGCGGGCGTAGAAGCCCTTGACGAACTCGTAGTCAAAATTGGGGTTGGCGATGGGGTAGCACAGGCGCGCGATGAACGACCTGTCGTAGGTGAGAATGTCACAGTCATGGAGGACGATGTTTTGAGCCCGGCGCTTCCCCAGGACGTAGCCGATGCCGATCCACACGGCCTGCCCCTTGCCGGGAATGCTCACCTGAATGTCGTTTTCACGCAGCAGATCGAAAATCGCCTGGATCCTCGGGCTGTCCAGCCAGAGGATGGTGCAATTCTTGAGCGGTGAGAAAAATTCCCCGGCATAGGCGAACTGGGCGGCGTCCGCCCGGCCGAGCACGACGACGATCTCATCCACGTAACTGATGTCGGCGAGAATTTCCACGATGCGGGGCAAGGCGGTCCCTTCGAGCTCACCGTAGAGGCAGGGCAAAATCAGCGCCGTGGGGTTCGACTCGCTGAAACGGCGCAGCTGGGTTTCCATCCGCTCCAGATTGTCCGGGCGGAGCTTGTTCAAGGTGGTGATGACACCGTTTTGAAAAAAGTCCGCCATGAGGAATCTCCCATTTTTTTCTCTCAAGTTATCCTGTGAAAGTGATTCCAAAAACAGGGCGGAACGAAGTGCGGAACATCAATTTGGCAAGCCCTACCGGGAGAAGAAATTCCTCTTCACAATTTACCCCATGCCGGGCCGGAATGCAAGGAGCGGCCCTTTACAGAGTTAAAAAGTACATATAAACTCTCATGGAGGAATTCGCTCGCCGGAGAGACGCATTTGCTGCCAGCCGATGAGAAAATGTGAGGACAATGGATTTCACGACGAAAATTCTGCTCTTCTCGGACCTCGACGGCGCGCTCCTCGACCACGATGACTACAACTTCGACGCCGCGCGCGCGACCGTCGGGGCCCTCCAAAAGAGCGGCGTGGCCCTCATCCTGAATTCCTCCAAGACCGACTCGGAAATCCGCCGATACGTGGACGATCTCGCCTCTCCCGATCCGTTCATCTCCGAGGGAGGGAGCCTCCTCTTCTGCCCCCGTGGGCTATTTCCGGCCGAGGGGTCTCGGGAGGAAGGGAGGTATCACGTTCGCTTGCTCGGCCGAGAGGTGGAGAAGCTCAAACAGGCCTTTTGCGAGATGCGCGAGGCGCTGGGGCTCCCCCTCAAGGCGTTCTTCGAAATGGGCGACGAGGACCTCCAAGAAGCGACGGGCCTGCCGAAGGAAAAAATCCCCCTCATGCGCCTCCGCCGGGCAAGCGTCCCGTTCCTTTGCCTTACGGAAGGGGAAGAGGAGCTTGAGCCGGCCCGCCGCTGGGCCCTGGAGCGGGGGCTGCGCTACTGCCGCGGGGGCCGCTTCCACCATCTGACGGGCCCCACCGACAAGGGATTCGCGGCGGACTATCTGACTCGGATGTACCGCCAGATTGCGCCCCGCGTGGTGACCGTGGCCGTGGGGGACGGCTTGAACGACCTGCCCCTCCTCGAGTGGGCGGATCACGCCATCGCCATACCCACGAAGAGGGGCCTGCGACCAGCGCTCTCGGCCGTGCCGAGCGTGCGGGTGGCCCCCGCGCCCGGTCCGCCTGGATGGAAGGCTGGGGTGGAAACCCTCCTCCGAGAAATCGGCTGCGAACTCGATTCCCTCAGCTCATCTCAAAAAAGTTGGAGAGCTTCATGAGCAAAGCTCAGATGTTTTTTACGGCGCTTCGACCCCCGATTATGCGCAGGATCGAACAGATCGGCAGCGCCGATGTGGTGATTGGCGTCCCCTGCTTCAACAACGCCCAGACGATCGACCACGTCATCTCCACTGCAAGCAGGGGGCTCTGGGAGCTCGACAAGAACATGCGCGCGGTCATCATCGTATCGGACGGCGGATCGACCGACGATACCCGCGAGGTCGCCCGGGAGGTCGCGCTGGCCCACACCCACGAGTCAGCCAGGGGGCCGGGGCTGGCCCCGTGGCAGGAGCTCATTGTCACCATCTATCGGGGCGCCGGAGGAAAAGGCACCGCCTTCCGGCTCATCTTCGAGGCAGTGGAGAAGCTGGGCGCGCAGGCCTGCCTCGTGTTCGACTCGGACCTCCGAAGCATCACGCCCGAATGGGTCCGCTACCTTCTGGAGCCAATTCTGAACAAGGGCTACCACTTCGTCGCGCCCAATTACGCCCGCTACAAGTACGACGGAACCATCACCAACAACATCGTCTACAACCTGACCCGCGCCCTCTACGGCAAGCGCATCCGCCAGCCCATCGGGGGAGACTTCGCCTTCAGCCGGCTGCTGGCCCGCTTCTACTCCAACCAAGAGGTGTGGGACACCGACGTTGCCCGCTTCGGCATCGACATCTGGATGACCACCATGGCCATCACCCAGGGATTTAAAGTCTGCCAGGCCAACCTGGGCCTCAAGGTCCACGACGCCAAGGATCCGGCGAGCGACCTCGGCGCCATGTTCCGGCAGGTGGTGATGACCCTATTCAGCCTCATGGAATCCAACGAGCCCATCTGGAAGAAGGTGCGCGGGAGCGAGCCGGTGGAGTCCTTCGGCGTCGCCAACCTTTGGGAGCGCGAGCCCGAGCCGGTGAAGGCCTCCCTGGACAAGCTCATCGAGGGCTACCAGTCGGGCTTCCATCTCTTTAAGAACACCTGGAAAGACCTGATCAACCCGGAGAGCTTCAAGGAGCTCGAGCACCTCGCCCGGGTGCGCAACCCGCACAACTTCCTTTTTCCGATCGAAGCCTGGGTCCGCATCCTCTATGACTTCGCGGCCATCTTCCACCATTTGCCCGACCACCGCCGCAGGCTAGTCGACATCATGAGCCCCCTCTACTTTGCACGGGTGGCCTCCTTCGTCGTCAGTACCGAAAAGATGTCCACCCAGGAGTCGGAGGCTTTGGTGGAGAGGCAAGCCGAGGCCTTTGAGAAGAACAAAGACTACCTCATTGAGCGGTGGGACAACGGAGGCCAGTGGAGCCAGCGGGTGGAGGAAGACATCAACCACCTCTAGGAAGAACCAAGGCCCCCTCCGTGGCGAGCTATTGGGAACCGACGGGCAGGGGGATGTGCAAAAACCACAGCCCGTAAGAAACGAGGAGGATGAAGAGGAAATAACCCACGAGGACCAGATGCTGATTTCTCCCCTCTCGAAAACTCTCCCACACGGCCCTTCGCTCGATGGTTAGGCCTTCCAGTTGCTCCGGCCGGGGGCGCCGGCCCCAGGGGCTCGCCGCGTAGGTGACCGCCAGGGCGGCCGCACACCCGATCGCATTCCACCAAAGCCAGGACACGTCGGGATCGAGGCTTTGCCAAAGCAGAACGTTCACGCCGACGCCGGCGACGAGGCCCCAGATGACCCCCCGGCCCGTGACCCGCCGGCTGAGGATGGACAGAAGGAAAGCGGCCAACGTGGGGCCGTAAAAAACCGATCCAATCTTGTTGATCCCCTCGATGACCGTTGGCGCCAGGTTCCCCACCCAGAAGGCGAATCCCGTGCAGACCAGTCCCCAGAACACGGTGGTCACGCGGGACCAGAAAAGGTACTGCCGGTCGCTCGCCCGGGGGTTGACGTGTCGGACATAGATATCCTGGACGGTCGCCGCCGAAAGCGAGTTGAAGGCCGAATCGATGCTGGACATCACCGCGGCGAACATCCCCGCCAGAATGAGGCCCGTCAAACCGGCGGGCACGTAGCGCTTGATGAAGAGGGGGACCAGGTAGTCCAGGTGCTCCGGCGGGATGGCGGAGGCAAAGTCGGGCGTCTTCGCCACGAAACCCGCCATGAGCAGCCCGACCAGGCTGTAGGAGAGGACGAGGGGGAACCGGAGGAGGCCGTTCAGCCAGAGGGCCTTGCGGGATTTTTCCACCGACTCGCTGCAGAGGACCCGCTGGATCTGGCTCTGGTCGCAACCATAGTACGAGGCATAGAGGAAGAAGCCGCCGATGACCATCGGCCAAAAGCCGAAGGTCTCGCGGTCTCCGAGGCCGTGGGAGGAGAAGTCAACCGCCCGAAACCGCTCAAGGGGAATTTGGGAGACCACCGCCGTCCACCCTCCCCCGACCGCGATCGCGAAGCCCATGACAACGAAAATCCCCGCCCAAAGAATGACCAGCTGAATCACGTCGCTCCAAATGACGGCGGCGATCCCTCCGATGGCAGTGTAAATAAGGGAGATCACCCCCATAAGCAGGATGGAAACCCAAAGCGGCGTATCCAGAACGACAGAGAGCAGAATCCCGGCAGCGTAAATGGCCACTCCCGTGGCGAGCCCGCGGCTGACCTGAAACACGAGACTGAGCAGCGTCCGGGTGTGGACGTCGAAGCGCCGCTCCAGGTATTCGTAAATGGTGACGACGCCCGAGCGGTAGAAGAAGGGGGCCAGGACCGCCATGACGAGGATCATGGCGAGCGGGACGGCCAACTCGTACTGAAGCCAGATGAGGCCCCCGCCGGGGCGGACGGCCACGAAGGCGGGTGCGCTGATCATGCTGATCACGCTGGCCTGGGTCGCCATGATGGAGGCCGCGATGGCCCACGAGGGGATCCGCCGGCTTCCGAGAAAAAAATCCTTGAGATCGACGAACTGGCGGCCGAGATAAGCCGAGAGGGCGATCAGCCCGACGAAGTAGAGAACCAGAATCGCATAGTCAAGGCTCGTGATCATCCAACCGATTCCATGCTTGTATCTTCATCCGGAAAGCGGGCCAGCCTGCCGCCTCCGCCCAATATAACACCGCCATGAAATTTCCTCTTTGGTATCCCGCATCGCGGTTCCTGTCAAACGGCCGCCGCGCGCCAGGGCCGAGGAGCAGAATAAAAAGGATGGATTAGGAGATGAGCCAGGATATTGCTGGATGATACAAGAGCCTCCGCCCCGAGGGGACTACTCCGCGAGAAGCCGCTTCACCTCGGGGGCGACCCGCCGGGCCCGCTCGCGCAGCTCCTCCCCGGTCAGGCTGCCCACCGGGTGGGGGATGTAGGCGACGGGATAGCCCTCCACCCCCGTACCCTGGCGACCGTCTCGACGGTGGGTCGGAAGGGCTCAGTGCAGATGACGGCTGCGGGGATCCCCCTTCTCTCCATCTCGATTCCGTCGTGCACACTGCACGAAGAGCAGGACCCTCAGTCCCCCACCGCGGTGATGACCACGGAGCACCGCTCGGCCA
>CAYMWZ010000125.1:0-8169 GCA_964394385.1 uncultured Nitrospinaceae bacterium
GGAAGGAGACGTCGGCCCAGAGGTTCGCGTATTTGTCCATCAGCTCCCGGACGACGGTGGCCGGCTCGCTCATCCCCGCGTGCGCCCAGAGGATCTTGAGCCGGGGGTCGTGGGTGAAGAGGGAGACGACGGGGCCGGCGCCGGAGTGGACCTGAAGCGCGATGCCCCGCTCCACGGCGAGCTCGACCAGCCTTTTCATCTGGGGCGAGCGGGCGTCCTCCGCGTCGAAGATGTGGAATTCCCCCACGCCATTGTAGATGCCGCGCCGGAGCCGCTCGGCCACGTAGGCGAGCACCTCATCGCTGCGCGCCCAGCCTGCCATGTCCGCCCGGTCGCGGTAGGGGCGGAGGTTGGGGACGATCCGGCGCGGGTCGGCCGCATGGAGCTTGAGGGTGCCGTCGTCGGGCGTGCTGGATACCAGCGCCCTTCTCACCCCCGCCGCCGCGAGGATTTCCAGGATTTGTTTCGGGGTGTAAACGTCCCACGCGCCCCGGCTGTAGTGCACGTGGGCGTCGAAGAGGGGAAGGGGCTCCTCCGCTGGCGCCGCCGGCCCCATGTGCCACGCAAGGGCGAACGCCCATGCCGCCAGGACCCGTTTCATCAGCCCCATGGGGTTTCCTCCCCGCGCCTGCCCGCGCAGGAGCGCGCTAGTTCGGTATCGCCGCCTCCTGGCCCAGGCTGCTCGTCGGGCGCCAGCGCAGGACCCTCCCCTCAGCCCAGTTCAGCGCTTGGTTCACGGCTATCACAAAGAACATAAGGATGAAGATGACGAGGATGATCCCCGTCGTGAAGTACTCGTTGTTGTAGCGCTGGAGAAGATACCCCAGCCCCTTGTCGGCGATGATGTACTCGCCCACGATCGCCCCCACCATGCCGAAGGGGATGCTGATCTTGAGACCGTTGAAGATCCAGGGGGAGGCCGAGGGCAGGACGATCTTCCGCAGGATGGCGATCTTCCCCCCGCCGAGCACCCGCGCCACGTTGACGAGCTCCTGGGGCACGCTCCGGATCCCCGAGAAGGTGCTCACGAAGGTGAGGAAGAACACGATCGTCAGCACGAGAATGATCTTGGGCTGGCGCTCGATGCCGAACCACGCGATGAAGAGCGGCGCGTAGGCGATGCGGGGCACCCCGTTGAACGCCATGATGAAGGGCTCGATGACCTGGGCCACAATCTCCGCCTCCGCGAGGACGAAGCCGAAGAGGATGCCCAGGGCGGCGCCCAGCAGATAGCCCCAAAGGGTGTTCTCCATCGTGTAGGCGAAGTGGATCCAGAGGGAGCCGTCGGGGTTCCTCGGGCTCACGATCTCGAAGAAGGCCTCGAGCAGGAGGCTCGGGCTGCTGACGATCCTCTCGTCCAGGAGGCGGCCGGAGACCCCCTCCCAGAGGGCCACCATGAGGACGCCGAAGACGACGCGCAGCGCGGCGACGCGCACCCAGCGCAGCTCCTCGGCGTGGCGCACGCGCCAGAGGAGAAGGCGCAGCCCCTTCACCTCGGGGGGGAGGAGGAGGTCTTCGGGCGGGCGGGACTGGACTTCCTGGGTCATCACATCACCTTCGCCACTTCGGCTCTGAGCTCTTCCCACAGCTTGTCGTAGACCTCCCGGTACACCTCGGACTGGTGGATGTGGTAGACGTCCCGCGGCCGCGGGATGCGGACGGGGGTCACGCTCTTGATCCCGCCCGGGCGGCCCGTCATCACCACCACCCGGTCGGCGAGCGAGATCGCCTCGGTGAGATCGTGCGTGATGAAGATGATCGTCTTCCGTTCCTCCTGCCACAGCTCGAGGAGCTGGTTCTGGAGGGTGAGGCGCGTCTGCGCGTCGAGGGGGCCGAAGGGCTCGTCCATGAGGATGACGCGGGGGTTGTAGACGAGGGTGCGGATGATGTTCGCCCGCTGGCGCATTCCCCCCGAGAGCTCGTGCGGGTAGTGGTTCTCGAAGCCGGCGAGCCCCACCTTGGCGATCAGGGCCCGGACTCGCTCCGCCGCGCCGTTCGCGGCCGCCTCCCCGCGGAACTCCAGGGGGAGGAGCACGTTTTTCTGCAGCGTGCGCCAGGGCAGGAGGTTGTCCTGCTGAGTCACGTAGCCGATCTCGGGGTTGAGCCCGCGGATGGGCCTTCCCTCGAAGAGGACTTCCCCCACGCTGGGCGGGTAGAGCCCCGCCAGGATGTTGAGGAGGGTGCTCTTCCCGCAGCCGCTCGGCCCGACGATGGTGACGAGTTCCCGATCGTGGATGTCCAGGGAGAAGTTTTCCATCGCGCGGACGACGGTTCCCCGGGAGAGGAACCGCTTCCCCAGGCCTCGGATGGAGAGAAGCGCGCTCAACGGCAGGTCTCCATATCCCGCGGGCCGGGCGCGGCGCCCGGCCCGCGGGAAGCCGGCTATTTCAGGAACTGGTCCGTCCAGACGTCGTCGCGCTTGAGGCCGGTCAGGTTCTTGAGCTTTCCGGGTTTCTTCATGAGCTTGAACGTGGTCTGGACGGCTTCATCACTCATCTTCCCCGTAGGGTTGACGGCGGCCTTCACCGTCTCGACCGAGATGCGCAGGGCCTCCGGCGTGACCTGCTTTCCGAAGAAGGGCTCCATGTCCTTCGTGAGCTGCTCCACCGAGTTGTCGTTGATGTACTTGATGGACTTGAGGACCGCCCGCGCCATCTTCTTCACGAGCTCGGGCCGCTCCTGGATGACCTTCGGCGTGGTCATGAGGGCCGACATCATGAAATCCTTGATGGCCGGGTCCTCGCCCGCGGCCCAGTTGACGAACCACATGCCCAGCCCCTCGCTCAGGATGCGCTCCGGGTGCGGTGTCGAGATGGTCATGATGTCGATCTTGCGGTTGCGCAGGGCGGGGAGCATGGTCCCCGCTCCGCCCACGGCGAGAATGCGCACGTCCTCAGGGACCTTCAGCCCTGCCCGCCCGAGGAGGTTGCGCACGAGGTCGTCCGTCAGGGCGCCGGGCCGGGTCACGCCCACGGTGAGGCCCTTGGCGCGCTTGACCCGCTCCATGAGGGGCATCCCAGGCTTGATCCCCGCCTTCTCGGCTGCCTCCTTGTGGATGATCATCCCGATGATGTTCCGGTGGAGGAGGTCCACGACGCCGACCACCTTCTTGCCCTCGTTCAGGGCGTTGATCTGGTAGGTGCCCGGGCTGGCCGTGAACTCCGCCTGCCCCGCGAAGACGGCCGTGAGGTGGGGTCCTCCGCCCGCCGTGGCCTTCACGTCCAGGGTGAGCCCCTCCTGCTCGAAGAAGCCCTTCGCCCGGCCCACGTAGACCGGGAAGAAGCTCAGGCTGTCCACCGGCTGGGTGAGGATGACCTTCTCGGCCGCGCCGGTGGGGGGCGCGCCTGTGAGGGCGAGACCCAGGGCGAGGGCGGCGAGGGCCAGTGGTATCTTGGTCCACTTGGTCGGCATGGTTTTCTCCCTGATGAAAGCGTCCGAGTGGGGCGCGCTGAACAGGTGAAAGGAACTCCCTGGGCACCGGGGCGCCCGGGGGGTTGGGCCAAACTCGCCTGAGTATCCGGGAGCGCACCCGGAGGCCTCGGGAGGAGGCTTTGCATCCCTCCCGAAATAGTTCGAGGTTCCTTCCAGCATATCAATTCAGCCGGGAGGGGGCAAAACCCCCCCCAGCGCGGCCTTCCCTCGGCGCGTGGGGGGGGACGGGTCCCGGCGGGGGACCTCAGCGTTTCAGGGTCATGAGGTAGTCGCGGATGGAGCGCATCTTCTCCTCGGCGTCCTTCTCAATGGGCTCGCCCGCGTCGTAGAAAAAGCTGGGCATCTTCGTCCCCGGATAGATGGACTGGGGGTTGCGCAGGAAGCGCAGCACCCAGTCCGGGTTGAGGCGCAGGCCCGCGTCCTCGAGCGAGGGGGCGAGCGCGGCGTCCTCCCCCGGCCGGAGGGGCGCGCCCGGCGCCGGGTGGCACTTGGCGCACTCGTAGAGCACAAAAAGCGCCCTTCCCGCTTCGGCGCGGGAGGGATCGGGCGCCTCCGCAGGGGGGATGGGCTTCACCTCGGGATCGCGCCGGTGGCGCATGAAGTAGCGGGCGAGGGCGTCGGCCTCCTCCTCGCTCAGCCGGAAGTCGGGCATCCGCGCCTTGAGCCAGAAGCGCATGGGGCGGGGCTTTTTCAAAAACTGCCGCAGCCATTCGGCCTGGACCTTGTCCCCCAGGTGGGTGAGGTCGGGGGGTCCTTCGGGGCGCTTCGCGGCGGCCACAGCCTCGTGGCAGGAAGCGCATCCCAGGCCCTCGAAGAGGGCCTTTCCCCGGGACACTTGATTGGGCGGGAGAGGGTGCGCGTCCTGCCTCCCGACTTCCTCCGGGGAGAAGAAGCGGGCGAGGGCGCGGGCCTCGACGGAGCTCACGCCGAGGTTCGGCATCGGAGTCGCCGGATCCCAGGATTGGGGGTTTTCGATGAAGCGGGCCATCCATTCATTTCGCAGCCGGCCTTTGACGTGGGTGAGATCCGGGCCGGCCACCCCGCCGGTTTCCTCGAAGGCGTGGCACGCCCTGCATCCGTGGCGGAGGAGGAGTTGAAATCCCTCCGCGGCTTCTTTCGCTGCGGAGGCGCCCGAGATCCTTTGGCCGTCCTCCTCCTTCCGCCGGGCGAGCAGGTAGGCCGCGAGCGCCTCGGCCTCCTCTTGGGAGAGCCGGAATTCCGGCATCCTCGAATAGGAGAGGGGCAGGTGGCCGAGGGGCCGGATGCGCCGGGGGATTTTGAGGAATTCGATGAGCCAGCCCCGCCGGAATTTCTCTCCTGCCCGCTCAAGCGGAGGAGCGATGGGCCGAGGCCTGATGTCGCCGATCGTGTGACAGTTCGGGCAGCCGAGCTCCCGCACGAGACGGGCGCCCTTCTCCTCCGGCGCCTCAACCTTCCTCGGCGGCCGCTCCCGGCGGGTGTGCAGGCCCCTGACGTAGGCCACCAGATCCCGGAGCTTCTCGCCCGGGAGCGTCCGCCCGAAGGCGGGCATGAAGGGGGAGCGGTCGACCGAGCGGCCCCCCTCGGCGATGACCTTCCTCAGATGGTCGTCGCTCAGCTTCCCCATGTAGCCCGGATCGGTCAGGTCGCGGGGCTGGGTCTCGCCGAGGGAGGGGGCGTTCGGCCCGTCGCCCCGGCCCTCCATCCCGTGGCAGGCGGCGCAGTAGCGCCGGAAGGCGACCCGCGCCTCCTCCGGATCCGCGGCGGCGCTCCCCAACCAGGCGGCCATCACCCCCGCGAGAAGGAATCCGAGGGCGCACGCCTTCCGCCACCCTGCCAGGTTCATCCGGCCGATCCGCATCCGCTTCTCGGGACGCCTAGTTCGCCGGCTCTGAGACCTCGGTGAGCTTCCCCCCGACGAGCTTGAAGTGGAACGTCGCCGTGGCGGGCTTCGTCCAGAGGCCTTTGTCCTTCGGGTCGCGGGCGAAGGTCGGCACGCTCACGGTGATGGTGGCCGCGTAGGTCCCGTCTCCCGAGAGGCCGCTGTTCGCGGCGTAGTGCAGGCCGCTCCCTCCCCACATGGGGTGGAGGCCCAGCTCGGTCTTCTTTCCGTTGTTGCGGTTCAGGGCTGTGAACTTGACCTCGGCGTAGGAGATGCGCGTCTTGGACTTGGGGTCGATCGGCTTCACCTCGACGTGGAACACCTCGCCCGCGCCCACCTTGTGCTCCATCCACATCGGCGGATTGCCCGCGGGCATCCACATGCCCTTGGCGGGCTCAAGCTCGAACTGGATGAACATGCCCCCCGCCGTGGCGCGCCCGACGAGGACTGTCTTCTTGGTGGCGTCCTCGGCGGCGGGAAGCACCTTCACCTTCGGTTTCGCGTCCTGGGCCCCGGCTCCCCCTCCCGCCAGCACGGCCGCCAGCGTGGCGGCGAGCGCAAGAACCCGCACCGTTCCCATGGCTTTCTCCTCCTTTGGAATGACCCCCGCCTGGGAGCCGATGTTCCTTCCCACTCTGGCGAAGCCGTTCGGGGGTTGACCTCTATTGCTCGAGGACGATGATCTCGCCCTCCATGCTCGGCTTGTGCTCGTCACATCCGAGCCGGAACCTCCCCGCCTTGTCCGCCGTGAAGCTCACCGTGGTGATGAGCCCCCGCTTCACGGTGAATTTCTCGGGGTGGAGCTGCTCGATGTAGCCCGTGTGCTTGTCGCCGTTGATGCCGATGATCTTGAGGGTCACCCGGTCGCCCTTGCGCACGATGATCTGGGAGGGGTTGAAGATGTAGGTGGACACCTCCCAGCGCCCCTTCGCGTCGGGAGGCTTGATCACGTAGCCGCCTCCGGCGGGAAGCGTGTTGCCCGGGAAGGGCTCCTTGTCGATCGTGACCCCTCCCTTGGGCTCCATCGCCTGCATGTAGATCACCCGCTCCTCGGCCTGGGCCGGGAGGGGCGGGGCCGCCGCGAGAAGCACGAAACTCATCAGCACGAGGAAAATCCAAGTTTTTGTCATTTCTTCGCTCCTATGGCTTCGAGAGGCCACGCCAAGTCTCAGGGCGTGCTTTGTGGACGAGCCATATTAAAGATTAACATGTCCTATATTCTATTATATGACCTTTGGCCCTTTTTTCAACTGAAAAAATAGGGCCAAACGAGCCCAACGGGCACGGCCCTGCGGGGGGAGTGTTCCTTCCTTGGAGGGATGGGGATACATTGACCCTCGACCGGCAAGGAGACGGGGAGAGGCTCGGTGAGCGCGAAGAAGCTCATCCTCATCGGGGGGGGCGTGCGCGCGGGGAAGAGCGCGTTTGCGCTCGATCTCGCGCGCGGGCTGGGGGAGAGGCGCGCCTTCCTCGCCACGGCCGAGCCGGGGGACGAGGAGATGCGCGAGCGGATCGAGCGCCACCGCCGCGAGCGGGAGGGGTTCGAGACGGTGGAGGAGCCGGTCGAGCTCACGGCGGCGCTCGAGCGGCTGCGCGGGCGGGACGTGGTGGTGGTGGACTGCCTCACGCTTTGGATCACGAACCTCATGGAGCGCGGCGAGGGGGAGGAGAGGATCCTGGAGCGGGCGGACGCCCTCCTCCGCTTCCTGGAGGGGAGGCCCTTCCACGCCATTTTCGTGACGAACGAGGTGGGGCTGGGCGTGGTGCCGGCCTACCCCTCGGCCCGGGCCTTCCGCGACCTGTGCGGAGGCGTCCACCAGCGCTTCAGCCGGGAGGCGGAGGAGGTCTACTTCGCGGCCCTGGGGACGGTCCTGCGCATCAAGCCCGGCCCCTGGGCGGCTTCCCCCGAGAAATCAGATGTTTAACTCTGGATTCGCCGGGGTGGTGCGCCGGGGGACTCTGGTGTATAAGGGGCGCTGCTGAGGCGGATTTTCGGGCCTGGAATCCGGTTCCGGAGGGTTTTCCGTGCGGTTTCTCTTTGTCTATCCCAACGTCCAGCGGGTGTACGCCCCGAGGCTGGGCATCTCGGTCCTCTCGGCGGTGCTCAAGGGGAGGGGCCACGAGACGGGCCTCTTCGACTCCACCATGATGCGGGGGGCGGACATCGCTAGGCGCTTCGCCGCCAAGGTGGCCGAGTTCGCGCCCGACGCCGTGGGCTTCAGCGTCCTCAGCAACGAGTGGGCCCTGACGCGCGACCTCTTGAGGCTCGATTGCGTCCGGGGCCTGCCCAAGATCGTGGGCGGGCATCACCCCACCGTGGACGCCGAGGGCTGCCTCAAGCACTGCGACTACGTCGTGCGCGGGGAGGGGGAGGACGCCCTCGTCGAGCTCCTGGACGCCATCGGGAACGGCGGGGACGCCACCCGGATCCCCAACGTCTGGACGCGCAACCTCCTCGGGATGGAGGTGCGCAACGAGATGCGCGACCTCATCGGGAACCTGGACGACTATCCCATCCCGGACTGGAACATCTACGCCATCGAGCACTACACGAAGAACTTCCTGATCGACGTCAAGCCCGGCACCCGCATCGTGGGCCAGTTCGAGGGGAGCCGGGGCTGCCCCTACCACTGCACCTACTGCTCGAGCCCCCACGTCATGGGCATGTACAAGGGCAAGGGCACCTGGCGCCGCGAGAAGAGCCCCCGGCGGCTGCTGGAGGAGACGAAGGACTTCGAGGCGAAGAACGGCCTCGACATGATCTACTGGGTGGACGAGATCTTCCTCACCACGCTCCCGCGCCTGGAGGAGATGGCCGAGCTCTTCTCCCGGCACGTGAAGAAGCCCTTCCTCTTCATGGAGCGGCCCGAGATGGT
>CAYMWZ010000126.1:0-8155 GCA_964394385.1 uncultured Nitrospinaceae bacterium
CCTAGCGCCCGCGCGCTCGAGCGCCTGGCGAAACCGCTCGGGCGGAAGGCCGGGGAGGAGGATCTCGTGGTCGTGGCGGGCTCGCTCTACCTGGCCGGGGAGCTCAGGCGCCGGTGGGTGCCCGAGCGGCGGATCCTGGAGACGGGGCAGGCCTTCCCGGCGGAGGATCTGTCGTGAGGGAGGTCCTGTCCTTCGCGCCCCGGCGGCGCCTCCCCCCGCCCCCGGCCGAGTGCCGCGGGCGGCGCCTCGACTTCGCCCGGGTGCGCGTGATGGGGGTGATCAACGTCACCCCGGACAGCTTCTCCGACGGGGGGCGGTGCCTCGACCCGGCCCGGGCCCTCGAGGCGGTCGCTCGCATGGCGGAGGAGGGGGCCGACATCGTCGACCTTGGGGGGGAGAGCACCCGGCCGGGCGCGGCGGCGGTGGACGCCTCCGAGGAGCTGCGGCGGGTGATGCCCATCCTGGAGCGCCTCGACCCGGGGCGGGGCCCCCTCATCTCGATCGACACGCGCAAGCCCGAGGTGGCCCGGGCCGCCCTCGCCGCGGGCGCCCACATCGTGAACGACGTGACGGGGCTCACGGACCCCGCCATGCGCGCCGCGGTCGCCGGGGCGGGAGCCGCCGCCGTGGCGATGCACATGCGGGGGGAGCCCCGCACCATGCAGGAGAACCCCGTCTACGGCGACGTCGCGCGCGAGGTGGCCGCCTACCTCGAGGCGCGCGCCCGGGAGGCCGAGGCGGCGGGGGTCCGCTCGGTCCTCCTCGACCCCGGGATCGGCTTCGGGAAGACCTGGGACCACAACCTGGAAATTCTCCGCCAGATGGCGCTGTTCACGGATCTGGGCCGCCCGGTGGTGGTCGGCGTCTCGCGGAAGGCCTTCGTCGGCGCGGCGACGGGGGTGGAGCGGCCGGAGGAGCGGCTCGTCGGGAGCAAGGTGGCGGAGGCGTTCGCCGTCCTGGGCGGCGCCGACGTGATCCGCACCCACGACGTGCGCGCCGCGGTAGAGGCGGCCCGGATGGCGGAGGCCATCGCCCGGGGCCGCGTGGAGAGGGCCTCACCCTGAGGAGAACGCCGGAGCGTGCTCGGATACATCTTTGAGTTCTGGTGGATGCTCCCGATCGCCTTTTGCGTGTGCCTCATGGCCACGAGCTCGAGCGTCGAGGGGGCCGTCTTCTTCGCCCCCATCTTCATCCTGCTCTTCCCCATCGCCGCGGGGGTCGTCATCGTGCCGATCGAGGCCGTCTTCCTCGCGCTCTCGATCGAGATCTTCGGCTTCGGCAGCGCCCTCACCGGCTACCTCCGCAGGCGGCTCGTGGACCTCTCCATCGCGGGGAGGGCGCTCTCCGTCTCGATCCCGGTGGGGATGGGGTTCGGCTTCCTGGCCCACTCCGTTCCGGGGGGCTTCATCATGGGCCTGCTCGGCGTCATGATGCTGGCCCTCTCGGGCCTGATGATCTACGCCCGCCGGACGGGGGGAGTGGGCGCGGCGGAGAGCGCCCGGGGCGAGGGCCCCCCCACCCGGGTGGACGCCCTCGGGCGGCGCTACTGGTACACCTACGCGCACGGGCCCTTCGGCGCCGCCTGGTCGGCGGCGGGCGGGGTGCTCGTTGGGCTCACGGGGATCGGGATCGGGGAGCTCGCCACCACGAGCCTCATCGTCCGCCACGGGCTGCCCGTCCGGGTGGCGATCGGGACCGGCGTCCTCATCGTCTTCGCGACGGTGCTGCCGGCCACCCTCGTGCACGCCTGGGTCTTCTCCACCGGGGAGCTCAACGTGCACTGGAACATCCTTTTCATGACCATCCCCGCCGTGGCCTGCGGCGGCCAGGTCTCCCCCTTCATCAACAACCGGGTGGACGGGGAGAAGATGAAGACGTTCCTCTCCCTCGTCTTCATCGTGGTGGGGGGCCTCCTCCTCTGGCGCGCCCTGGGCCGCTGAGGCGCGGCCCGTGGCCCGGTCCATCCTCGTCGTGGGGGCGGGCGGCGTGGGCTCCCTCCTCGCGGCGAGGCTCGCGCACAGTCTCAAGGGGTGGGAGGTCCGCCTGGCCGGGCGCGCCCGCCCCTCGCCCGCGAGCGCGGCCCACCTTGAGGCGGCCGGGCGGGAGGGGATCGCCGTCGAGGGGGCCGAGGCCTGCCGGGCACGGCCGCGGGTGGAGCGGGGGCCCGGGGGGGAGGCGGCGTCCTTCCTTCTCTTCGCCGTCAAGGCCGGGCGGATCGCCGAGGCGGCCCGGGAGTTTCTTCCCCTGGCAGGCCCGGAGACGGCGGCCGCCGTCCTCTCGAACGGCCTGGACGTTTTGGCGGATTTTCCTCCCGCCTTCCCCCGCCGCCGCCTCGTGCGGGGGCTGGTGGGGGTGGGTGCCGAGCGGGCGGGTCCCGGCCGGGTGCGCCAGTCCGGGGAGCTCACCCTGGTTCTCGCGCCCGCCCCCGGGGAGGAGGCGGGGGCGGCCCGGGCGCTGGCCGCCCTCCTCGGGGAGGCGGGAATCCGGGCCGAGGTCCGCCCGGACGGGCGCGAGGCCGAGTGGCGAAAGGCGATGGCGAATGCCGTGATCAACCCGGCGGGGGCGGCCCTGGGCCTCAGGAACGGGGATCTCCTGGAGCGGGGGCCCGCCCTGGCGCTCCTCAAGGCCCTCGCGGCCGAGGCCCAGCGCGTCAGCGACGCCGAGGGTTTCGCCCTCGAGGTCTGGGCCCTCGCCCGCGAGGCGGCGCGGGCCACGGCCGGGAACCGCAACTCCATGTGGCAGGACCTCCTCGCCGGCCGCGAGACCGAGATCGGGGAGATAACGGGCCGGCTCCTCCGCCGGGCGGAGGGGCGGGGGATCGCCCTCCCCGCCCACCGGGCGATGTACCACCTGGTCCGGGCCCGGGAGCGGAGGGGGAGCCGTGTTGACACCCCAGGCCCCGCCCCCTAGGCTTGGGCCTGCGCCGGGATCCCCTTGGGACCCGGACGCGGAGCCGGGCCGGAAGCCTGGAGATGTTGTAAAAACAGCCTGCGCCAAGGCGTTCACCCTCTGAGGGAGCGACCATGAGCATCGAGACCCCCACCCTCGAACTCCCCACGAAGTCCCGCAGGAAGGTCACCACCGCGGCCATCCGCGCGCGCAAGGGCGGCGAGAAGATCACCTCCCTCACCGCCTACGACTACTCCGCCGCCAAGATCGCCGACGCGGCCGGCGTGGACATCCTCCTCGTGGGGGACAGCCTGGGGATGGTCGCGCTGGGCTACCCGGACACCACGCGCGTCACCCTGGAGGACATGCTGCACCACACCAAGGCCGTCAGCCGCGCCCGGCCCAAGGCGCTCCTCGTGGCGGACATGCCCTTCCTCACCTTCGGGGTGGACGTGCGCGACACCATCCGCAACGCGGGCCGCCTCGTCCAGGAGGGCGGGGCCGAGGCCGTCAAGCTCGAGGGAGGCGTGCGGGTGCGCGAGGAGATCCGAGCCCTGGTGGACTGCCAGATCCCCGTCATGGGGCACGTGGGGCTCACCCCCCAGAGCGTCCACAGCTTCGGCGGGTTCAAGATCCAGGGGAGGGACCCCGAGGAGGCCGACCGGGTGGTGCGCGACGCGGTGGCCGTCCAGGAGGGGGGCGCCTTCTCCGTCGTGCTCGAGGGGATCCCGGCCGGGCTGGGCGCCCGGATCACGCGCGAGATCGGCATCCCCACCATCGGGATCGGGGCCGGGCCCGACTGCGACGGCCAGGTGCTCGTCACCCAGGACATGCTTCGCCTCTTCCGCGACTTCACCCCCAAGTTCGCCAAGGTGTACGCCGACCTGGGCGAGGCGTCCCGGGAGGCCATCGAGCGCTACTGCCGGGAGGTGCGGGAGGGGACTTTCCCCGCCGCCGAGCACTGCTTCTAGCCTCCGGGCGGAGAGGGGGCGCGCCCGTGCGGGGTCTCACGGAGTCGATCGGGCCGCCCTCGGCCCCGGCCCGGGAGGCGGCCTGGCTCCGCCTCGACCGCCTCACCAAACCCCCGAAAAGCCTGGGCCGCCTCGAGGAGTGGGTGGCCCGCTATTGCGCGATCTGCGGGGCGGTCCCCCCGCCCGAGGTGCGGGCCGCGGTGCTCCTCTTCGCGGGGGACCACGGCGTGGCGGATGAGGGCGTGAGCGCCTATCCCGCCGAGGTGACCGCCCAGATGGTGGCGAACTTCCTCCGGGGCGGGGCCGCCTGCAACGCCCTGGCGCGGGAGGCCGGGGCGGATCTCCTCGTGGTGGACGTGGGGGTGCGGGCGGACCTGCCCCGCCACGAGAAGCTCCTGGACCGGAAGGTGGCCCGCGGGACGCGGAACCTCCTCCTCGGGCCGGCCATGACCCGGGAGGAGGCGGAGGAGGCCCTGCGGGTCGGGTTTGACGCCGCCCGCGGGAGGGCGGCCGGGGGGGCGACGGCCCTCGTCCTGGGGGAGATGGGGATCGGAAACACAACTCCGGCGGCGGCGCTCACCGCGGCCCTCCTGGGCGCCCCCGCCCGGGAGGTCGTGGGCCCCGGAACGGGAGTGGCCGGGGAGGCGCTCGAGCGCAAGCGTTCGGTGGTCGAGCGGGCCCTTGCGCGCTGGGGGAGGCGCCGGGAGGATCCGGTGGACCTCCTGCGGGAGCTGGGCGGCCTCGAGATCGCCGCCCTCGCCGGGGCCATCCTGGGCGGGGCGGCCTCTCGGGCGGCGGTGTTCGTGGACGGCTTCGTCGCGACCGCCGCGGCCCTCCTCGCCCGGGAGCTTTCTCCTGAGGCGGTGGGCTACTGCTTCTTCGGCCACCTCTCGGCCGAGCCGGGCCACCTCCGCCAGCTCGAGGCGCTGGGCGCGGAGCCCCCCATCCGGATGGGGATGCGGCTGGGGGAGGGGACGGGGGCCCTGCTGGCGCTGGGACTGCTGAGGGGGGGGCTGCGCGCCTTCCGGGAGATGGCCACCTTCGAGGAGGCGGGCGTGAGCGGGGCGGGCCGGGAGGAGGAGCCGTGAGGGCGTTCGCGCTGGCGGGAAGGTTCCTCACCGTTCTGCCCTGGCCGGGCGCGCCCGAGGAGCCGCAGCCCGAGGAGATGGCGGCGGCCGTCGTGCGCTTTCCCCTCGTGGGGCTCGCCCTCGGGGCGGTCCTCGTCGCGCTGGACGTTCTCCTCTCGATCCTCTTCCCCCTCCCCGTGCGGGACGCGGCCCTCGTCGCGGCGCTCGTCCTCCTGACCGGCTGCCTCCACCTGGACGGGCTGGCCGACTGGGCCGACGCCCTGGGGGGCGGGGCCAGCCGGGAGCGCCGCCTGGAGATCATGAAGGATTCCAACTGCGGCCCGATGGGGGCGGCCGCCATCGCGCTGGCCCTCCTGCTCAAGTACGCCGCCCTGAGCGTCCTGCACGGGCCGGGGAGATGGTCGGCGCTCCTCCTCGCGCCCGTCCTGGGCCGGGCGGCCATGGCCTATTTGCTCGCCTCCCTTCCCTATGCCCGCCGCGAGGGGGGGACGGGGGCCTCCTTCGCCGAGGCGGCGGGCTCCGCCGAGGGGTACACGGCGGCCGCCTGGGCGGCGGCGCTCTCGGTGGTCTTCGGCTTCCTGGGAGGCGCCCTCGTCGCCCTGGGGGCGGCGGCCCTGACGCTGGGGATGTGGCACCTTTTGGACAGGACCCTCGGCGGCGGGACCGGGGACGGCTACGGGGCTGCGGGCGAGATCGTCGAGACGGGTGCGTTTCTTCTCTTGGCGGCCTGGTGGGGCCTCTGAGCCGCGGCCCGCGGGATCTTTCCCGCCAAGGCCACCGTTCATATTAATTCCCATGAATCAATCAGTTGCGCGCTGACTCCTTTCGACTTTTCGTCTTTTATTCACTTGCAATTGCTCCTCACCGGCCTTCATCAACTGCGTGAACCCCTCCGGAAAACCGGCTGATTTTCCTTTGTTTTAAAAATATTTTCATTGACAGCATATACCTTAGGGGGTATATACGAACGTATTAGTGGGGGAAAATGGGAGTAAGTGGGGGAGCATTCCATGCTCATCAGCTCCCACGTCGTCTCCGTGGACGCGAAGGGGCGCGTCAGTATACCCGCCCGGTTCAGGGAATTTCTGAACGCCACGTATGGCGACCAGCTGGTTCTCCTGGACATGGATGGGTGCATTTTCGCCTATCCCCTGGAGGAGTGGCGGCGGAGGTTCAGCGAGAAGTTCCGGGAGCTGCCCACCTTCCGCGAGGAGGTCCGCCGCTATGTGCGGCGGATGTACGGGAGGGCCACGCAGTGCGAGCTCGACAAACAGGGCCGGATCCTGCTGCCCGCCCGGCTTCGGGAGGCGGCGGGCATCCAGCGGGAGGCCGTCATCGTGGGGCTGGAGAACAAGTTTGAGATCTGGAGCCGGGACCGGTGGGAGCAGCAGGGGGACGGCCGGCCCGGCGGCCCCGAGGCGCCCTCCGAGGAGGGCCTGCTGGAGCTGGAGTTTTAGGCCGGCCCTGGAGGGAAGGGGAAGCGCGTTGGCCACGAACGCCGCAAGCGCATGGAGCTTCACGGGATCTGTCCGGCCGGGCGCGCGCCGTCCGGCGGTTGAGGCGAAGATGACTGCGTCTCACGTTCCGGTCATGGTTCAGGAGGTCCTCGACTTCCTGTCGCCAGCTCCGGGGGCCGTGTTCTTAGATTCTACCTTGGGCGGAGGGGGACACAGCCTTGCGTTGCTGGATGCGATCCAGCCATCGGGTGTGCTGATCGGCTGTGACCGGGACGGGGACGCGGTCGCGATTTGCCGGGAGCGGCTGGCCCGCTTCGGGCCGGGCGCGCGGCTCCACCACGCCCACTTCGGCGAGATCAAGCGCATCGTGGCCGGGGAGGGCTACGCGGCGGTCGACGGGGTGCTCTTCGACCTGGGGCTCTCCTCCATCCAGCTCGACACCCCGGGCCGGGGCTTCCGGCTCGATTCCCCGGACCCGCTGGACATGCGGATGGACCGCCGGGCGGGGCCCACGGCGGCCGACCTGGTGAACGGCCTTCCGGAGGAGGAGCTGGCGGACCTCATATTCCGCTACGGAGAAGAGCGTCACTCCCGCGCCATCGCGCGGGCACGCCCGATGGCCCGCGCGAGGAGGCCGATCGGGCGCTGCGAAGAGCTCTCGGCCGTTGTCGCCGCCGCCGCTCAGGGCGGCGGCGGCCGCGGGAGGCGGCGGAGGATCCATCCCGCGACGCGGACCTTCCAGGCCCTGCGCATCGCGGTCAACGGCGAGCTCGATCGCCTCGAGGGGGCGTTGCGCGACGCGGTGGACCTCCTCCGGCCGGGAGGTCGCCTGGTGGTCATCAGCTTCCACTCGCTCGAGGACCGGATCGTGAAGAGCCTCTTCCGCGAGCTCTCCGGCAGGGGCGGCGGCCCGCCCCGGCTCGGGGTCCTCACCCGCAAGGTGGCGCGGCCGAGCGAGCGGGAGCGGGAGGGGAACCCCCGCTGCCGCAGCGCCCGCCTCCGCGCGGCGGAGAAGCTCGAGGCCTCGTGAGCCGATGTGGTGGCGAGACTCCGGCGCGCGCGGTGGGCGCATGGGAGCGCGCAAGGGCCGGAGGAGGGGGCCGCAGCCGGATCTTCCGCTTTGGAGGGCCGCGGCCTGTGTTGGCCTGATCGCCTTGAGCGCCCTCGCCCTTGTGTGGCCGCATCTGGAGATGGTGAAGATCGGCTACGAGCGGGGCCGTCTGGAGGCCGGGCGGGACCGGCTGGCGCAGGAGCGGCGGGTGCTCCGGGTGGAGGCGGCGGCGCTCCGCCAGCTCGACCGCATCGAGGCCATCGCCCGCGGCAAGCTGGGGATGGTGTTCCCCCGGCCGGAGCAGGTGATCTACGTGAAGGTGCCGCCGGGGGATCGGCGGTGACGGCTTTTTAGATCTTTCACTCCCGCCTATGGCAGGAAGCGGGCCCATGCGAAAGGGCTTCCTCCGCCGTCTGACCGTGTGCGGCATCCTCCTGGGGCTCGGCTTCGCCGCGCTCGCCGCCCGGCTCTTCGTGATCCAGATCCGGGAACGGGACCGGCTCGTCGCCTACGCCGAGAGGCAGCTGCGGCGCACCCTCGTCCTGCGCGCCAAGCGGGGCGAGATCCTCGACGGGCAGGGCCGCCCCCTGGCGGTGAGCGTGGAGGCCCCCTCGCTCTACGCGAATCCCCAGGAGGTGGAGGCCCCGCAGGCGGCGGCGCGGGCGCTGGGCGAGGCGCTCGGGATGCCGGCCGAGGAGA
>CAYMWZ010000127.1:0-8124 GCA_964394385.1 uncultured Nitrospinaceae bacterium
CCGCCGGACCCGCCATGTCCACGATGGCCTCCTTGACGTTCAGGCCACCGAGCGAGAGCGGAAGCTCGGCCGCCCCCATGACGGCGACCCCGGCGAGGCGGTGGGTCCGTCCCTCCCCCACCGTCAGGGGCGGGGCGAGAAACCCCGGGAAGTCCGACCCCGGGGCCGACACCCGCACCCGGGGTTCCACGGTGTCCAGGAGATGAACGATCCGGACGGCCTCCCCGGGCCGGGCTAGCTCGACCTTCACATCCTCGAACACCGGGTCCTGACACAGAAGCGCCCTCATCTCACCCGCATCGATCTCCAGCACCCCCGAGCGCAGGGCGGTGCGGGGGCCGAGGCGGACGTCCTTGACCTCATAGCTGGCCAACTCCAGGCGCATCTGCACCTCCTATCGGGACCGGCGAACGCTGACCCGTACCGCCTGGACGCCCCGCACGATGGCGTCGGCATCCAGGACCATCTCCATGAGCCCGACCTGTCGCTCGTACACCGCGGGATCGACCTGCGCCTTGATCTCGTCCTCCAGGATGTGGTAAACAGGCAGTCCCAACGGGACCGCGGCCAGTGGACCGGCATAGCTCGGATCACCCTCGGTGACCGTCCGGGCAAATACCTCCGCGCTCTCCGGGTCCGGGGAACCGAGGACGACCATCAGACCCTCCGACCCGAATTGCTCAGCGAAGCGCTTGATCTCGCCCTGGCTCTCCAGGTCCATGGCGCCGGCCGCCGTTCAGACGTAGCACTGTGTGGTGACCAGGACCGCCTCGGCCCCCGCCGTGCGGACGCACTCGGCGATGGCAGGCCCCTGGATCCCGTCCCGCTCGCCGATCGCGATAACCCTCTTGCCCTTGAGCGTCATCGGCCCACCTCCTTGCTGCATGCGTGAACTACCCTGCCCCGCCGGGGACGATCAGGATGCAGATCCCGCCATGAGGGGGGTCATCCGGCCGAGGAAGAGGCTCCCCTTCGCGATGCACATCGCCGGCCCGAGATCCCCCGCCAGGATCACGACGGCCTGGATGACGGGGCGTCCCACGCTCAGAACCCTCGGGGTAGGCAGGTGACAACCAGCGCCTCGGCCTGGATCCGGCCGAGGCTCCGGTTCCGGTGCGGGAGACTGGCGTCGTAGTAGATGCAGTCGCCCTTGCGGAGGAGGTATCGCCGCCCATGGACGACCGACTCCATGGTCCCCTTGATCACAAAGATCATCTCCTCGCCGTCATGGGTGAAAAAGCGATCCCCGTCTATCACCCTGGGAGGAGACATGACGTACGGCTCCATCCACTTCCGCTTGCGCTTGTAGGCGATAGAGAAGTAGTTGTAGCCGAAGGCGCTTCCCTGCCGCGAGAAAGGCTTCCGCTCATCGCGGCGGACAAAGGAGACCGGTTCGTCCTCGTGATCGCTGAAGAAGGCGCCCATCGGACGGTTCAGGGCCTGGGCGATCCAGATGAGCGACGCGATGGAGGGGATGCCGAGCCCCCGCTCCACCTTGGAGAGGAAGCCCCGGGTCAAGCCGGTCTTGGCGGCCAACGCGTCGAGCGTCAGCCCCTGTTCCTGGCGGAACTGCCGAATCCGCAACGAGAGTTCGCTACCCACGAGGCGCTTCTTCCGAGGCATTGGATAGATCCTGATAGGCAACAAAATAACCTAATTGGAAACCACGGTCAAGCGAATTTCCCCCGCCCCGTGTCAACCACGAGGGTCAAGACCGCGAGGGCAAGGCCGAGGGCCGTGAATCGAAAGGCGAGCTCCGGCCCCAACCGGCTGGAGAAGAGGCCGAGGACAAGCGGCCCGCTGACGTACCCCACATCGCTGGCGAAGCGATACGATCCCACGACGGCGGCGGTCTCCGAGCCGGCCGACCGCTCGACGAGGAGCGCAGGCGGCTGCGCCCAGATCGAGAATCCCACCCCGAGCAACGCACCGATCCCGACGAAGGACCAAGGTCCGCCGCCGTGCGGGATCAGGAAGATGGCCAGGGCCAGAATGCCTACCCCCCCGCTCAGGACCGGAATGCGCCCGACGTGATCGGACCACCAGCCCAGCGGGAAGAGCAACAGGACGTTGCTGAAGGCGCCGAGGGTCAACGCCCAGCCGACGATGTGGGGAGAAAGCCGAAGGGGCCCGCCTCCGTAGAGTGGGAAGAGCGTAAATAGGACCCCTCCCCAACAGAATGCGAGGAGGAAGCTTATCCCATAGATGGGAAGGCGGCCCCGGGGTCGGCGCCGGAGCGCAGGGGAAGGGTCGCCCCTCGGGTGGGGGTTGGGAACCAAACCGGTCGGCCCCATCCGTGCCGCCGCGTCCGCCGCCCCGAAGCACAACGCCCACAGGGCCGCCAGCCCGAGCGCGATCCCCGCCGCGAGGCCCGCGCTGAAGATCACCCCGCGCCAGCCGAGGGACTGGGCGAGATATCCCGCGCCGAGGGAGGCCACGCCCAGGCTGAGGGTCCGAGCGGACTCATAGAGGGCGGTCACCCGTCCCCGAACGGTGCGGGGAAAGTCCTGGAAGAGCACGGTCAAGATCACAACGTAGGCGATTCCGGTCCCGAGGCCGACCAACGCGCGACCAGCGAGGATTACCTGGTACCGCCCGGCGGACCCCATCACCAGGCTTCCGACGATGGCCAGCAGAACAGCCCCCATGAGGGCGGGCACGGAACCAGCTCGCCGGAGATACCGCCCGGCCGGAAGGTCGATGACCATGCGGGCCAGGCCGAAGACCGAGTTGATCATGCCGATCTGAAGGGTCGTCAGGTGGAACTCCTCCTTCAGGGCAGCCAGTAGGGGAGGTAGCACCCCGATGACTATCCCGAAGAGGAACGAGATGCCGAGAAGAAGGGCGAGGCTGTTCCACACGCCTCAGGTCTCCGTGTCCTCCAGCGACGCAGTGGCGGAGCCCTCGGAAAAGACGCGGCAGGTGGCGGGATCCCAATGCACCCAGACCGCGTCTCCCACCTTCGCGGGCTCGGAGCGGCCTGCCACCTCGATCATCAGCAGGTGCCCGCCGGATGTGCGGACGAAGTAATGGGTCAGGTTGCCCAGGAAGCGCCTGCGCTCGACGATCCCGGCGAGCCGATTCCCCGGCGCCGGATCGTCGGTCTGGCCCAGAGAGAGGGACTCGGGTCGGAGGGCTATCTGGACCGCCTGGCCTGGACGGAGGGCTTCGTCCACCAGGGCGGTGACTGACCCCTCTCCGGCAATGTCGATGATGCCCCATCGCCCCTCGGCCCGGCCCATGGTGCCCTCGAGGAAGTTGATCTTCCCGACGAAATTCGCGACGAAGAGGTTGCGGGGCTGAGAGTATAGCTCCTCCGGCTGACCGACCTGGAGGAGCCGCCCCTCGCTCATCACTGCGATTCGATCCGAGAGGCTCATGGCCTCCTCCTGGTCGTGGGTCACGTATACGGTGGTGATCCGAAGCTCCCGCTGGATGCGGTGAAGCTCGAGCTGCATGGCCTCGCGCAGCTTGAGATCCAGGGCGCCCAGGGGCTCGTCCATGAGGAGCACCCGCGGGGCATAGGCGAGCGCCCGCGCCAGGGCCACTCGCTGCTGCTGGCCCCCGGACAGCTCTCCCGGCAGGCGGTGCTCGACCCCGGGAAGCCGGACCAGGGCGAGGAGCTCCCGGACCCTGGTCCGGATCAGCGGTTTCGGCGCGCCCCGTTCCCGCAGGCCGAAGGCAATGTTCTCAGCCACGGTGAGGTGCGGGAAGAGGGCGTAGTCTTGGAAAACCATGCCGATGTTGCGCTTCCGGGGTGGCAGATCGGTCACGTCCTCGCCGCCGATGAGGATCCGTCCATGAGATGGGGTGGTGAACCCGGCAATGAGCCGGAGGGTGGTGGTCTTCCCGCACCCGGAGGGCCCCAGGAGGGTGAGGAACTCCCCTTCCCGCACCTCAAGGCTGGCCCCATCGACGGCGGTGACGGCGCCAAAGCGCTTGGTGATCTCCTTAAGGACGACGCTGGCCATGCACGGCGCTTACCGGCCGACAAACCGGTTCCACTTCTCCCGCCACTCGTCGGCGCTGAGCTTGGTCCAGTCGGTGATATGCATGTTGTTCATTTCCTCATCCGTCAGGAGCAGGATGGGCCCGACCTCGGGATCTTTCCGCAGCCGATCCCGGGCCGCGGGGTTGATGGCCGCGATCCCGACCTTCTTGGCGAACTGGAACTGGACCTCTGGGTCCAGGTAGAAATTAACGAATGCCTCCGCGCCCGGCACGTTCTTCGCCGTTTTGGGGATTACGACGTAGATCGGGTTCAGGACCCCGTATTTGTTCCCGACCCTGGGATGGGCGTGCGCCAGCGGAAAGCCGGTCCGCTTCACCCGCACAACCCAACCCGCGTGGAACGGAGCCGCCCACACGTCTCCGAGGTTGAACTTCGTGACCAGGTCGGTGGAGGACGGATAGTAGTAAAGGGGCTTGATCTTTTTGACCTGCTCCAAGGCCTTCTCGGCCGTCGCCTCCGTCCCACCGACGTCGTGGGCGAGGCCGACCACGGCGCTCCAGTGCATCGTGACGGCGACATCCGGAAAGGCGACGTGCCCTTCCAGCTTGGGGTTGGTGAGATCGCTGTAGCGCTCGGGCTTCGGGAGGCCGAGCTCCTTGAATTTCTTCTCGTTGTACGCGATCCCATCCTGGGCGGCGCTCGTCATGAGGTAGAAGTCGCCCATGGCGAAGGCTGGGAGCCCTTTGCTGTGGGGGACCCCGGCCGTGTTGATCTTCTGGAGGAAGCCCTCCCGGATCATCGTGAAGAGGATCTCCGGGCCAACCTCCATCACGTCGAAGGGCGCCTCGCGCCCCCGGGCTGCCACGAGCTTGGCGAAGTTCTCCAGGGGATTCCCGATAACGTACTCGACCTTCGCACCCATCGCCTCAAGCTTGGTCCCTATCAACGTCTGCAGCGAGTCCCGCCAGCTCCCTCCCCAGGTGGCCACCCTCACGGTGGTCCCCTCGAGCGGGCGTTGAGCCTGCACGACGCTGAAGGGGAAGAGGGTCATCGCGCCGAACAGGACGAGCAGAGTCGCGACCGCTATCCGTTTCATCGCCGATCTCCTATGGTTGGGAGCGCGGGTGCTGGGCCTCCGTAGGCCGAGGCCTCGGAGGCCGACGCCGGATGGACCGGGCCGCCCCCGGCGGGGCACGACTGCCGACTGGGACTCCACCGCCGCTAGGGTGGCGACCGAGCGTTCCGGGGGACGGGTGGACAGCTTGATCGATAGGAGTCCCATCGAGCCCCCCGACTCCGCGAGCGGGTTCCACCGCCGGGCCGCGCCCCAGCCGGGAGGCCCGCAGAGGCCTGGGAACTACCCAGAGCCTGATCGCCGGGATCACCGTCTGCGCCCGGTAGGGAGGACGATGTCCAACCCCACCACCTTCTGCATGGTCAAGATCAACACCAGCGAGAAAGAAACCGCCAGGGTGGAAAGGGCGAGGACCGCCGGATTGAAGTCGAACTGGAGGGACTGGAAGATCTCGACGGGCAGCGTGACGTACTCGCCCCCGGCCAGGAAGACGGCGATGGGAACATCGCCGAAGGAGATGATGAAGGCGTAGAGCACGCCCGCGAAGATGCCGGGGCGGATGAGCGGGAAGGTTACCCGCCTGAACGTGGACCAGGAAGAGGCTCCGAGGCTCTCGGCGGCCTCTTCGAGCCGCGGGTTGAATCGCTCCAGGACCGACGACACCGTCCCAACGCTGTACGGAATGGTCACGAAGACGTGGGCGGTGACCAGACCCGCGAACCCCCCGGCCATATTTATCCCGATGAAGTCCGCGAGCCGGTAATAGAACTGGAGGAACACCACCCCCGTAACCACGAAGGGGATCTGGAGGGGGAGGCGAAAGAAGGAATGGACCCACCCCTTGCCGACCACCCGCCCCCGAACGAGGCCCAGCGCCGCGACCGTTCCGATCGCTCCCGAGACCACGGAGGTGATTGCCGCGACCAGGAGGCTCACGCCGAAGGCGCGGAAGTACTTGGCCGGGATCTCCCAGTACCAGGCCAGTGAGAGCTGCCGGGGAGGGAAATTGTAGAAGAACGACTGACTCCCATCGAGCGAGGCGATAGCGACGACGAAAAACGGGGCGAGCAGGAACAGGTACACGAACGCCGCCGCGCCCCAGAGCGGGAACGTCCTGGCGCCGGACCAGATCGCCCTCATGCCATTTTCCGTCGGCGGGTCATCTGGACCAGCAGCGACGTGCTGGCCACGTTCAGGAGAAAAACCACGAGGAGGAGCACCGTGGCCAGCGCGGAACCGAAGGGGTAGTCAACGTCGAAGATGATCTTCCGCTGGATGAGGACCGGGAGCGTCAGCACCCGGCCGCCCCCCAGGAGGACTGCCGAGGTGAAAGCGCCCATCGCCATGTTGAAGGCCATCAGCGAGCCCGCAATGAGGCCAGGCAGGGAGAGGGGAAGAAGGACGCGGCGGAAGACGGCCAGGCGGGAGGCCCCGTGGATCTCGGCGGCCTCCTCCAAGCTCGGGGGGATCGTCTGGATCATGCTGAAGAGAAGCATGATCAGAAGCGGGAGGGTGTAGTGGATGAGCCCGACGAGGACGCCGACGTTGTTGCTCAGCATCAGGAGCGGGGTCTCGACGAGACCGAGGGTGAGGAGAAGGCGGTTCACCAAGCCGTTCTGGCTCAGGATCACGATGAGCCCCAGGACCTTGATGACCACCGTGATGAACGAGGAGATCAGAAGAACGCTGATCAGGAACGAGGCCCACCGCGCGCGGGCCCGGGCTAGGATGTAGGCTGTAGGGAATCCCAAGACGACATCGATGAGAGTGACGGCCAGCGAAAGGTAGAGGGTGAGGCCGAGGGAAGACAGGTAGAGCGGGTCCGTGAAGACCCGAAGGTAGTTGGCGAAGTTGAAGACCGGCGCGATCCGCCCAAAGCCGAGATTCTTGTAGAAGCTCATCCACACGAAGAAGATTTGGGGGAGGGCGAAGAGGAGGAAGGAGATCGCCAACGGCGGCCAGAGCAGCCACTCCCACCGGACCCATTGGGGGCCGGGACCGGCCGTCTCTCCTCCCCGGGGCGGCTCGGACCGCTGTCGCTGCGCTACGACCCGAGAGATCACCGACATGGAGGACCTTCCCGCCCGCCGGGCCACGCCGCATCGCGAGGGATGGGGAGTCTCCTTCTTTCGGGGTGGATACGCCCCTTGACCCGCCGCCAGATTTCTGGGAAGCTGGACAGGATCCTATTAGGCAACAAATAACCCAAAAGGAAACATGGGGTCAAGCGAATTTTCCCATGGCCTCCGAGCGATCCCCACGACCCCCGTATGCTCGATCGCGGACGGCCGCGAGGAGATTTCGTGTTGACCCTCGTCACCCGCGCCTGATAACGTGACCCGTGCCCCGATCGGTGGACCGATGACGGTGGATCGAGACCCTGACGCGGGATCTCGAGGGCGGTGCCGAGTTGGCCAACACGGTCTCCGAGCAGGCAAACGTAGCTGGTGATGCGGAGGGGCATCGTGGCCCGTGAGGCGGAGGTGGTCGTCATCGGAGGGGGCATCACGGGGTGCGCCACGGCCTACCATCTCGCGCGGCGCAGCGCGCGGGTCGTCCTTCTGGAGAAAGGCGAGATCGCCTCGGAGCAGTCCGGCCGGGCCTGGGGGTTCGTTCGTCAACAGGGGCGTCATCCCGCTGAAATCCCCCTCGCCCGCGTCGCGAGCGCCATGTGGGAGGGGCTCGCCCAGGAGCTGGACGCGGATCTGGAGTTCGTGCGCGGCGGGATCCTGGCGTTGGCCGAGACCGTAGCCGACGTGGCGCGGCTCGAAGAGGGTGCCGGGGTGGCGGCGGAACACGGGCTAAGCACCCGGATGGTCACCTCGCGGGAGATTGCGGAGATCATCCCCGGGCTGGCAGGCCCGTGGCAGGCGGGGCTCTACACCCCGGATGATGCGCACGCCGAGCCCCTGAAGGCGACCCGGGCCTTTGCGCAGGCAGCGGCCCGCTGGAGCGCCGTCGTGCGACCTCACACCCCCACGGTCGGGCTCGACGTCACGAACGGGGCGGTGAGCGGCGTCCACACCCCCCAGGGCCTGGTGCGGGCCGGGACCGTGGTCTGTGCCGCCGGGGTATGGACCGCCCGCATCGCGCGGGG
>CAYMWZ010000128.1:0-8100 GCA_964394385.1 uncultured Nitrospinaceae bacterium
GGCCTCCTCATCTGCGTTTTTCTCCTTCGGGGCCGGCCGCTTGGCTCCTTCGGCGGGTTTTTTCTTTTGGGGTTCCTCGCCCTCCGGGCCCTGTTTGACCAGATCGCTCAGGCGCATGGCTTAGATCCCCCCTCCGCCGTCGCGGACGACCTTCTCGACGAGTTTGCTGTTGATGAGCGGCACCTTGTAGCTGAAACCGACCAGGAGGCACAGGTCGCACAGGTTCACGATGCTCCGCGGGATCCCGCCCGTCACCTGGTAGATGAGCTTGATGGCCTGCTCGGAGAAGACGCTCTTCTCCAGGCCAGCGACCTTGAGGCGGAAGAAGATGAATTTCACCGTCTCGGGGAAGTCCAGCGGGCTGAGATGGTATTTGATCGAGATCCGCTGGCTGAGCTGGGGGATCTTCTCCACCCGCTTTCGGAGCTCGGGCTGGCCCACCAGGATGAGGGTGAGCAAAAACCGGTCGTTCATCTGGAAGTTGAGCAGGAGCCGCAGCTCCTCCATCGTGTCCTCGTCCTTGATAGCCTGCGCCTCGTCCACGATGACGACGGTGGTTTTGTCCTCTTGGGCGTTCGAGAGGGATTTGCTGTTGAGCAGGCGGAGAAGATCGACCTTCGAGTCGGTGTTCTCGTCTACGTTGAGCTGATAGAGGATCTCCTTGAGGAAGTCGACCGGGCTCAGGCTCGGGTTGGCGATGATCCCGATGTCGAACTTCTCCTCCGGGAGCTGGCGGACGAAGGCCCTCGTGAGGGTGGTCTTGCCCATCCCCACGTCGCCCGTGAGCATCGCCGCGCCCTTCCTCCCGTGTGTCGCGTAGAGAAGACGGGTCATCGCCTCCTCGTGCTTGGGCGAGAAATACAGGAAGTCTGGGTTCGGAAGGTTCTCGAACGGCGGAACCTTCAGCCCCCAATATTCGAGATACACGCTTTGCTACCTCTTTCGTCTCTCGCGGGCGGCGGACCCTCCGTCCGGGACGGGCTAGGGGTTCCGCTCGGCGACGAGGCGCAGGCCGACGAGAGTCAGATCCGGATCCACCACGTCGAACGGAGGCTCCTTCGACGCGAAAATCACGCTCTGCCCGCCCGTCGCCACCACCCGGGTGCCCTCCCCCAGCTCGGCGCGCATGCGCTCGACGATCTCCTTGACGAGGCCCTTGTAGCCAAAAAACATCCCGGCCTGGATGCTGTGGACGGTGTTCCTCCCGATGACCGAGGGCGGCTCGATCGGCTCCACGCGGGGGAGGCGCGCCGTGCGGTCGATCAGCGCTTCGAGCGCGACGCCAAAACCCGGCGAGATGGCGCCCCCCAGGTACTCCCCGCGGGCCGAGATGGCGTCGAAGGTGATGGCGGTCCCAAAATCGACGACGATGAGCGGCCCTCCGTGGAGGTGGAAGCCCGCGATCGCGTTGACGATCCGGTCGGCCCCGACCTCGTGGGGGTTGTCGTATTTGATCGCGATCCCGGTCCGCGTGCCGGGCCCCACCATCAGGGGGCTCACCCCGAAGTAGCGCCTCGACATCTCCTCCAGCGTCGGCCCCAGCGGCGGGACCACGCTGGCGATGACCACCCGCCCGACGTCGGCCATCCGGTGGCCGCCCAGGCGAAAGAGGCCCTCGATCAGGGTGGCCAACTCATCCGTCGTCCGCTGGGCCACGGAGCCGAGTCGCCAGCTCGCTTTTTTCTCCTCCCCCTCGAAAAGCCCAAGGACCGTCTGGGTGTTGCCCACGTCGATGGCGAGGAGGCGGTTGCCGCGGTTCATGGCTCGATGACCTCGCCCGCCTCCGCCGCGAAGGTGCCTCCCTCGGCCCCCTCGAGGAGGAGCCGCCCCGCCTCGTCAATCCCGAGCACCCGCCCGCGCCGGGTCTCCTCCCCGGCCGATACCGCGACCTCCTTCCCCCGATTATCGCACAATTCCATCCACCGCCGCCCCGCGGGCCCGAATCCATTGATCCTAAACTCTTTGTACCAAAATTCCAGCCGCCTCAAAAGGAGATGGAGCGCCTCCCCCGGCTCGGGCGCGGGGCATCCGGAGGCCTTGAGGGAGGTGGCGCGGGAGCGGAGGTCGGGAGGGAACTCCTCGGGGGCCGTCAGGAGGTTGATGCCCACCCCCACCACCACGGCGGGCGGGGGCCCTCCCTTGGGCTCGAATTCTGTCAGGATGCCCCCCAACTTCTTGCCGCAGAGCCTAAGGTCGTTCGGCCACTTGAGGCCCACCGGCCGCCCCGCCAGCTCGGCCAGCCCCTCGGCCATCGCCACCCCCGCCACGAGGCCCACCGCGGGCAGGCGGGCGGGCTCCAAGGCGGGGCGGAGCAGGGCCGAGAAGTAGAGGCCCCTCCCCGGCGGGGAGTGCCAGGCCCGGCCCCGGCGCCCGCGGCCGCTCGTCTGGGCGCCCGCCCAGAGGACCAGGCCCTCGGGCTCCCCGAGCCGGGCGCGCTCGAGGAGAAGATCGTTCGTCGAGCCTACCTCGCCCAGCTTCTCGATCCGCCACAGGGGCGCCCGCTGGGGGGCGCCGCGGGGGGGCATTTAACTCTTGAGTTCCATGAGGCGGGAGAGGTTCGCGCGGAGTTTCACCTCGCGGTCCCTCGCCTCGGCGAGGCGGGCGCGGTCCTTCTCCACCACGGCCGCCGGGGCGCGCTCGGCGAAGGCGGGGTTGGCCAGCTTCTTCTCCAGCGTCTCGATTTCCTTGCCGGCCTCCCGGAGCTGCTTCTCGAGGCGGCGGATCTCCTCATCCACGTCGATCAGCCCCTCTATGGGAACAAAAATCTGCGTGCTTCCTGACACAGCGGCAGCGGATGCTCTCGGGCGTTCTACATCGGTCCCAATATTTATGATGGTGTCAATCTTGCCAAGGCGCATGAACCATTCCTTTTCATTCAGGACGAGAGTCGCCGTTTCAGGTATTTCGACATGAATTAAAGCAGGGACTTCCTTGCTCGGCGGAAAGTTCAACTCGCCACGCAGGTTGCGGAACTCGCTCAGCATGCCCATGAGCTCGCCGAATTTCTCCTCCGCCTCGGGGTCGTCCCAGCCGGGCTCGGGGGAGGGCCACTCGGCCACGGCGAGGCTCTCCCCGCGGCGGGCCGAGAGCCTCTGCCAGATCTCCTCGGTGACGAAGGGGACGATGGGGTGCAGCAGCCTGAGCGTGCGCTCGAGGACGCACGCCAGCACGGCCCGGCTGGCCTCCGCCCCCTCTCCCCCCGTGAGTGCGGGCTTGATGACTTCGAGGTACCAGTCGCACAGCTCGTGCCAGGTGAAGTGGTAGAGGACGAGCGCCGCGTCGTTGAAGCGGTACTCCTCGAGGGCGGCGTCCACCTGGCGGTTCGCCGCGTTCAGCCGGCTCAGGATCCAGCGGTCGCCCAGGGAGAGCCCCCCGCGCTCAGGCATCGGCGGGATGCGCTCCCCCAGGTTCATCAGGGTGAAGCGGGCCGCGTTCCAGAGCTTGTTGCAGAAGTTGCGGTAGCCGGCGATGCGCTCCTCGGAGAGGCGGATGTCCCGCCCCTGGGCGGCCATGGCCGCGAGGGTGAGCCTCAGGGAGTCGGCCCCGTAGCGCTCGATGACCTCGAGGGGGTCGATGACGTTGCCCCGCGTCTTGCTCATCTTCTGGCCCTGCTCGTCGCGGACGAGGGCGTGGATGTAGACGTCGCGGAAGGGCACGTCCCCCATGAACTTGAGCCCGGCCATGATCATCCGCGCCACCCAGAAGAAGATGATGTCGAAGCCCGTGACGAGGACCGAGGTCGGGTAGAAGAATTTCAGGTCGGGGTTCTCCCCGGGCCAGCCGAAGGTGGAGAAGGGCCACAGCGCCGAGCTGAACCAGGTGTCGAGGACGTCCGTCTCCTGGCGCAGCCTGGGGTCGTCCAGGTCTTCCCGGGAGACGACCACCTCCCCCGTGGCGTCGTCGTACCAGGCGGGGATCTGATGCCCCCACCAGATCTGGCGGCTGATGCACCAGTCGCGGATGTTCCGCATCCACTCGAAATACGTCGCCTCCCACTGCCTGGGGACGATCCGGATGCGGCCCTCCTCGACCGCGCGGATGGCCTCCTCGGCGAGGGGCTTCATCCGGACGAACCATTGCTTGGAGAGGTAGGGCTCGACGATCGTGCCGCAGCGGTAGCAGCCCCCCACCGCGTGGCGGTGGGGCTTGACCCCCCGCAGGAGGCCCAGGCGCTCCATGTCGGCCAGGATGCGCTCGCGCGCCTCGAAGCGGTCGAGCCCCTCGTAGGGGCCGCCGTTGGCGTTGATCTTCCCGTCGGGGGTGAGGACGTTGATCTGGGGAAGGCCGTTGCGCAAGCCCGCCTCAAAGTCGTTGGGGTCGTGGGCGGGGGTCACCTTGACGGCCCCCGAGCCGAACGCCGGGTCCACGAAGGCGTCCGCGATGAGGGGGATCTTCCGGTCCAACAGGGGGAGGCGCAGGAACCTGCCCACCATTCGCTTGTAGCGCTCATCCTCGGGGTGGACGGCCACCGCCGTGTCGCCGAGCATGGTCTCGGGCCGGGTGGTGACGATGGTGACGCCCTCGCCCCCCTCCCACAGGGGGTAGTGGAACTCCCACAGGCGCCCCTCGCGCTCCTCGTGCTCCACCTCGAGGTCGGACACCGCCGTCCCGCAGCGGGGGCACCAGTTGACCAGATAATCCCCCCGGTAGATGAGGCCCTCCTCGTAGAGGCGGACGAAGGCCTCCCGCACGGCCCGCGAGAGCCCCTCGTCCATCGTGAACCGCTCGCGCTGCCAGTCGCAGGAGGCGCCCAGGCGCATGAGCTGCTGGATGATGGTGTGCCCGCTTTGGTCCTTCCACTCCCACACCCGCTCGATGAACTTCTCCCGCCCCAGCTTTTCGCGGGAGAGCCCCTGGGCGGCGAGCAGGCGCTCGACGACGTTCTGGGTGGCGATGCCGGCGTGGTCCGTCCCTGGCATCCAGCAGACGCCGTAGCCGCGCATCCGCTTCCAGCGGACGAGGATGTCCTGGAGCGTGTTGTTCAGGGCGTGGCCCATATGGAGCGAGCCGGTCACGTTGGGCGGCGGGATCACCACCGAGAAGGGAGGGCGGTTCGGGTCGGGCGCGCCGTGGAAGTAGTTTTTCTCCAGCCAGAAGGCGTACCAGCGTTCCTCGGCCGCTTTGGGCTCGTAGCGGGGCTCCAGCAAAAGTTACTCTCCGCGCTTGATCTTCTCGATCTCTCGAAGGACGATTTTTTCCACCAGATCGGGAAGCTGGCGCAGGATGACGGACTCGATGTTTCGGATGAGGGCGGGCACGATGGCCTCGACCGTCCGCTCTAGACTCTCCTCCATGCGGGGGCGAAGGACCTCCTCCTTGGGGATCGCCGGCGCGGGGGCCTCTTGGGCCTCCGGGGGGGCGTCGGCCTCCTCCTCGGCGAAGGCGGCAACCTCCTCCAGCTCCACGTCGTCCTCCGCCGCTGTTGAGGGGGGCTCCGGCGAGGCGGCGCCGTAGCCCGCTTCCTCCGCCAAGGCGAGGAGGTCGGCGTCCTCCTCGGCGGCGGCGGGGATCGTCGGGGCGGCGGCGGACACTTCCTCCTCGGGCGCCTCCTCCTCCGGCGCCTCGAGCCCGGCGGTGAGCTCCTCCTCGCCGGCGGCTTCCAGCTCCTGGGCGAGCTCCTCCTGCAGGGAGGCGAGCTCCTTCTCGGCGGCGTGCATCTGCTCCTCGGTGAGGCTCTCTTGCCCGGCCGCGAGCTCCGCCTGGAGCTCGGCCAACTGCGCCTCGGCGGCGTTGACCTGCATATCGGCGAGATCCTCGATGTCGCCTTCCGCCTCCACCTGCTCGGCGATCAGCTCCTCCTCGGCCCCGGCCCATTCGGCGCCCCCCTCCGGTGGAGGGGTTTTTGGGCCCTCCTCCGCCGCCGCGGCGGGAGCGGCCGCTTCTTCGAGGTCCTCGGCGAACAAACCTTCGAGGTCGGCGTCCTCAAAGAGATCCACCTCGGAGGGCGGCCCGGCGGCGGCCGGCTGGGGTGGGGGCGTTGAGGCCTCCGCCTCTCCGGGGGGGGCCGCGCCGGCGGAGGGTTCGACAGGCTCGAGGAGCTTCTCCCCTTGCTGGAGAAGCGCTTCCTCCTCGGAGACATCCCCGGGCATGGCGGCCGGCTGCTCCTCGCTCTCACCGGCGAAGAGGGCTTCCAGGTCCTTGTCCTCGAACAGAGGAGCCTCCTTGGCCGCCGCGTCGCCGGCCGGCGGCGGCGGGGCGGGCTGGGGCGCGCCCGAGGCCAGCACCCGGTTCACCTCGGCGAGCAGCCGCTCGGGCTCGAAGGGCTTGGCGAGCACCCCCGCCGCCCCGGCCTTGCGCGCCTCGCCCTCGGTCAGTCCCCCCCTGGCGCCTGTCAGGAGCAGCACCGGGACCCCGGCCAGATCGGCCTCCTGGCGGAGGCGGCGGCAGATGTCGAGTCCCCCGGCCCCCTTCAGGTCCGCGCTGGCGAGCACGATGTCGGGCTTGAGGGTCCGCGCCAGGGCGAGGGCCTCCTCGGCGTCCTCGGTGGCGTGGACGGCGAAGTCTTGCCCCTCGAAAGTGAGCTCGACCACGCGGTGGATCAGAGGGCTGTCGTCCACAAGCAGCAACTGGTTCGCCATGGATTCAACTCTCCGCCCGGGCGTCGATCGGAAAGGCCGGATGGCGGAAATGGGCTAGGGGAGAGCCGGTCGTGCGCGCGCTAGGCCCCCGTGCGCGTCCAACCCTCCGGCGGGCGCGTAGATATCGCTAGATCATGCCATTATCGCGGATTACGGGTCAACCATTTCCCGTTGCTCGCGCTGGTGGCGAGCGATGGCCGCCTGGTGCTCCCGGTAGGTGCGGGAGAAGGCGTGCCCCCCCGTCGGGGTGGCGACGAAGTAGAGATAGTCCACGTCGGCCGGGCGGAGGGCCGCCCGGATGGAGGCCAGCCCCGGGCTCGCGATGGGCCCCGGGGGCAGCCCCTTGTGGAGATAGGTGTTGTAGGGGGAGTCGTGGGCGAGATCCCGCCGGCGGAGGTTCCCCTCGAAGCGGGGCAGGGCGTAGATGACGGTGGGGTCGCTCTGGAGGGGCATCTCCCTGCGCAGGCGGTTCAGGAAGACGGCCGCGACCAGGGGCCGCTCGGCCTCGATGGGGGTCTCCTTCTCGATGAGGGAGGCCAGGGTGAGGACCTCGTGCACGGTGAACCCCATCTGCTCCGCTTGGCCCCGGAGGGCGGGGCCGAACTTCCGCCGCATGTTCTCGGCCATGGCGCGCAGGATCTCGCGCGGCGGGGTGCCCAGGGGGAAGCGGTAGGTGTCCGGGAAGAGATACCCCTCGAGGGAGTCTCCCTCGGCCCCGAAGCGGGAGCGCAGCCCGGCGTCGCGCGCGAGGTCGAGGATGGCCTCCTTGGGGGCGAGGCCGGCCTTTTGGACGGCCTCGGCGATCTCGCGCAGGTTGAATCCCTCGGGGATCGTCACCGTCCGCTGGACCACCCGGCCCTCGATGAGGTCGCGGTAGATGCGGCGGGGGGGCATGGCGGGGCTGAATTCGTAGAAGCCCGTGCGGATGCGCCGTGCGCCCCCCCGGACCCTGGCCTGGAGCTGGAAGAGGAGGGGGCTTCGGATGAGGCCCCGCTCCTCGAGCGCCTGGGCGACGCGGCGAACCCCCATCCCGGCCCGGACCTCGAAGAGCGCGGGGGAGCTCTGGGCGGGGTCGGCGGGACGGTCGAAGTCCCACTGGACGAGTCGGCCTCCCCCGCCCGCGGCCAAGAGGAGGCCCAGCGCGGCCAGGAGCCACGCGCGCCTGCGCCCCCGTGCGGAGGGGGCGTTCTGCGGGTCCGGGTCGGTCATGGGAGGCGGGCTGGCTTGGCCGGATCGGCGGAACCGGAGGGGTCCCGGCGGCGGTCGAGGTAGCCCTGGAGGATGAGCTGGGCCGCGATGAGGTCGCGGCGCCGGCCCCGGCGGCCGGGCCGCACGTTCGTCTCGATGAGGGTCCGATCGGCCTCGGCCGTGCTCAGGCGCTCGTCCCAGGCCTCGACGGGCAGGCCGAGCCGGCGCCGGAGATGGGCGATGAGGCGGCGGGTGCGCCGGGCGCGGGCCGTGTCCCCCCCGGAGAGGCCGACGGGCATGCCGACCACGACCCGCTCGACATCGTGCTCTTGGA
>CAYMWZ010000129.1:0-7992 GCA_964394385.1 uncultured Nitrospinaceae bacterium
TGACGGGGTTGGTGATGCCGAACAGGATTCCGGCCGGGGCTATGCCGCGCCCCTTGAGCTTGAGGAACGCCCAGCCCCCCGCGACGCCTCCCTGGACGGCCGGAAAGTAGACGATCTTGCCAACGAGCGACATCCCTTCGAGAGAATGCCCTTTGCGGGAGATCACGCCGGTTTCGCGGTCCATGTCGTAGCGGGCGCTGAAGGTGTCCCGCGAGAGGAGAACCTCCCCCTCCACGTCGGGCCCAAAGCCCCTCGGCGCCCGGAGGACCGCCCTCACCGGAGGATGCCCTCCGCCGGCAGCCGGCCTGCCACCGCGGCCTCGACGCACACCTCCGTCCGCCGGAGGACCGGGTAGAGACGGTAGCCCCCGATGATGTTGGCGAGCTTGGCGGAGTTCGTGAGGACGTTCTTCCAGCCGAACTGCGCGGCCATCCGCGCAGGCTCCATGATGTACCAGCAGGTCCCGCAGAACACCTTCCCGCCGGCCTCCTCGATGGCTTGGACATAGCCGAGCCGGGAGGCCATCTGGTGGTTGGCGAAGTTGGTGGTCACGACGAGCGCTGTGTCGGCGTGCACCCTGCGCCCGCGCAGCAGCTCCGCGATCTTGCGCATCTCCAGGACCGAGAGCTGAGGGCCGGAAAATACGACGACATCGATCTCCGCGCGATCTTCGGGATACGTTCGGTAGAATGCGGCGAGCGCCTTGTCGTCGATGACGCGCGAGGCCTCCGGCTCCCCGCCCCGGAAGGCTTCGGCCTCGTCCCCCGCTTCCGGCGTCACCCCAACCATGTGGAACATCGCGCACGAGCCGTAGGAGGCGAGCGCGGCGCCAAAATGTTTTAATTCATCGCACCCCAGCGCAACCGAGACGCCGGCCAAGACCGGCACCTTCCAGTAATCGAGGGTCTTCCGCCCGACGATGCCGCCGAGGGCGCCCCAGTCCGCGTAGTCCTCGAGCGCGCACCTCACCTCGAAGCGGACCTTGCCCACCCGCTGGGCGTCCAGGTGATACCCATAGGACGGGGTCACGCCGGTGATGCCGGCCGCGATCGCCGCAGGCCCGGCTTCGTAATTCGTCCGCGCCCCCACGACCGAGTTTGCCCAGATGACGGTGCCGGTGTCGCCCCAAGCCAAGTGCTCCCCGAAGTGGGGCTGATAGACGGTCTGGTAGTTGATGCAGGTGTCCACCAGCATCGCCCCGAGCTTCCGCAAGTTGGCGACCAGCGCCGCCTCGCGCGCCACCGTGTCGGGGTCCTGCCAGCCGGCCGCGGCGCGCTCGAAGTCGACGCAGCGGGCGTTCGTCGTAACGGGGAGGCAGAACTTGGCGCCCTTCGCCAGGAGGGACTCGACGAAGGCGGAGCCGCCCTCGCCCATCACCTCCGTGTCGCCCATCATGTGAACGTTCGTCACCGGAACGAGACGCTCGGCCTCAAAAAACTCCCCGACGGCAATCTGCTGCTCGATGGCGATGCGGGAGGCCTCGCCGTGCTCGCCCTCCCGCATCCGCCGCTCCCGCTCGGTCAGCTCCATGAGGGTCCCTTTTTCATTCCGGCCGTATCACCCCACCGATTCCACCGCAGTCCGCCCGATCCCCTCGGTGGTGGCGTGACGGGAAGCGGTAAAGCACGCCTTCCCTTCATCCGGGGTGACACTTCCAGTGTAGCGGTGAACAAGGATAAAACAGTCGCGGAATTCTCACATCGTAAGAAATTATTTTCTTGGATTTAAAAAAGATATTATGTACCCCTGGCGCTTTGTCAATCCGAATCTCATTTTCGTGGGAATCTTCCTGCCGGGATGTGCCCCGAGCTTCCCCGGCCGGGGCCACTCATGAGGGATCGCGTCCCTGCCGCGAACGAGTCCGGCCGCATGGCGAGATCCAAAGCGACCCAGTTCCGCTCGCGTCTTCGAAATGGAATTTGAGGTTGCCCGCCTGGGAGGTGGGCCTTATATTGGGAGAGTCTCTCAAATTTGATATTTTATAAAATCTCCCGGGCCTGCCGGGCCGCACTGCCGCCGGGGGCCGATGATAGCCGAGGGGCGCCGTGCCCGAAGCCACCCAGCCAGTCTCCGAGTTCAAAACCAAAAAAGACTACGTGTACGAAAGACTCCGCGCCGCCATCGTCTCCGGCGCGATCCGCCCCGGCGAGCGGCTGATCCTCAGCAAGGTGGCGGCGATGGCCGGGACGAGCCTGCTGCCAGCGCGCGAGGCCATCCTGCGGCTCCAAGCGGAGGGGTTCGTCACATCGGCGCCCCACGTGGGAGCCCGGATCGCATTTCCGGACATCGATAAGATCGAAGAGGTCCTCCTCATCCGCGCATCGCTGGAGGCCCTGGCGATCCGCACCGCCGCTCCTCACATGACGGGGCCGGACTTCGAGGGGCTCGACCGAATCATCCAGGAGACCGAGGAGGCTTGCGAGCGCCGGGACGCCGCCGCGCTCAACCGGCTGAACCGCGCCTTCCACCTGCGCCTCATCGAGGCCTGCCCGCTGCCTCGCTTGAAAAAGATGATCCTGGATCTTTGGGACGAGTCCGCGATGAGCAGCAATCTGCTGGAATTCCTACCCCAACGCTCGAGGCAAAATCTCGAGGAACATCGCCGGATCGTCCGCTGCCTCAAAAAGGGCCTCGTTGACCGCGCCGAAGCGCTCCTCAGCACCCATCGGGAGAACGCCCGGAAAGCGCTGCGCACGCAATTCGCGCGGGAAGGAAAACGAAAAAAGGAAAAGTCGCCTCTCTGACGGCCCGATGGCGCCGGTCGGACGGGAGGCGCCGGGCGGTCCTTTTTATGAGGCGGGGTGCACGTCGTTGCATGGAGGACCGAAATGTTCCTGAACATCGATCGCGCCCGGGGCCTGATGAAGGAGCACCGGATCGACGCCCTCATCGCCAGCACGCCCGAAAATGTGACCTATCTGGCCGGGACGGTCGGCTGGTCGAACAAGGTTTACGCCTATTCCGTCCACATGTTCGCCGTGTTCCCCCTGGATGAGAGCGCCCCAGCCGCCCTCATCGTTCCGGGCCAGGAGGTGACTTACGTCTCCGCCCAACAATCGTGGATCCGGGATCACTACACCTTTGGCGGGAGGAGCGCGCTGATCCTGCCGCCGGGGGAATCCGCCCGTACGCCCGAGGAGGAAACCTTCCTGGGCATGATGAACAACGACGCTCGCCGCGCGAAGGGCCCGGCGGCCGCCCTGGCCCAGGCGCTGCGCGACCGGGGGCTCGCGCGGGGCCGGCTCGCCCTGGACCAGGAGAGGGTCATGCCGAACGTGAGGCGCCAGATCGAGGAGGCGCTTCCGGAGGCAACGATCGTCGAGGGAAGCGACCTCTTCCGGCTGATCCGGATGGTGAAGACCCCCGCCGAGCTCGAGGCCCTCCGCGCGGCGGCGGCGCTCAACGAGCGCGCCTGCACGGCCGCCTCGAAGTCCGTCGCCGGGGGCGCGACCGAGGGCGAGGTGGCCTCGGTCTACCGGCGGGAGGTGGCCGGGGGCGGGGGCATGTGGCAGTGGTTCCATTTCGGCTCGGGGCGCCGCTCGGTGGGAATCTTCCCGCCGACGGCCAAGAAATTCGCGAAAGGCGAGATGTGGAAATTCGACGCGGGCCTGGTTCTCGGAAACTACCAGGCGGACACCGGCTAGGGCGGAGTCATCGGCGAGCCCACCAAGGCGCAGCTCAAGCTCTGGGAGGCGACCGAGGGGGGCTTCCGGGCGGCCCTGGCCGAGGTGCGGGCCGGGGCGCTGCCGTCCAAGATCTTCCGCGCCGCCCTGGAGGGCACTCGGGCGGCTGGCCTGCCCGAGCACAACGGAAACTTCGCCGGCCACGCGATTGGGCTCGAACAACGCGAGGTGCCCTACGTCCTCGCCGACCCCACCCCCGTCCAGAGCGCGTTCCTCCCGCCGACGAGCGACGTCCCCCTCGAGGAGGGGAGCACTGTCTGCATCGAGAATCCTTGCCAGATCTTTGGGCTGGGGGGAACCCAGATCGAGCAGACGGTCATCGTCACGCGCACCGGCTACAAACCCCTCCTACCCCAGGGGCGCAAGCTCTGGGTGGTCCCGGCATGAGAGGCGGCCCGCCAGAGGGCCTCTGCCGCGGAAAGCCACGGGGAGGGATGGCGAACCGGCTGCGGCTCTTTTAGATAGAAAGGAAAGACCTCATGTGCGCGACCCGCTTCATCGACCTCTCGACCCCGATGATGAACGGCTCCCACGAGCCGCGCCCGCCGGAGGTCTCCTACCTCGACCACAAGACGTTCGGCGAGCGCTCGGCAAAGAACTGGGGCGTGAAGCTTGAGGACCTCCACGACGGCCTGGGCGGCGCGGCGGAGTTCGTCACCGTCTCCACCCACTCGGCCACGCACATGGACGCTCCCTGGCACTACGGCCCGACCGTGGCCGGCAAGCCCTCCCGGAGAATCGACGAGGTCCCGCTCGAGTGGTGCTTCGGCGACGGCGTTGTCCTCGACCTGCGCCACAAAAAAACCGGCGAATACATAACCGTCGGAGACATCGAGGCCTGCCTGAAGAAGATCAACTACCGGATCAAGGAGGGAGACATCGTTCTCCTTTGGACGGGGACCGACGAGAAGCGCTCCGACCCAAATTACTCTGAGCTCCACCCCGGCATGAGCATCGAGGCGACCGAGTTCCTCCTCGACCGCGGGGTGCGGATCATCGGGATCGACGCCTTCGGGTTCGACCGGCCCTTCAGCGTCCAGATTCCCGAGTTCAAGGCGGGGAACCGAAACGCGCTCATGCCCTGCCACCACATCCTCGGCCGGAGGCGCGAATATCTTCAAATCGAGCAGATCGCGAACATCGGGCGGATCCCCCGCCCGCACGGGTTCAAGATCGCCTGCTTCCCGATCAACATCAAGAGTGCGAGCGGCGCCTGGGTGCGGCCGGTCGCAATCGTGGAAGATTGAACTGACGTTTTCCGCAAGGCGGTCCTCTCCCCCATATCCCGGGTGGCGTCCGTCGGGGCCTGGGAGAGGGCGGTGCGGCAGATGGAGATTCCCCCTTTTCCTCTCCGGCACCTTCGCCGTCCTCATCATCCTCTCGGCGATGGGCGTGGGGATGCAAAAGATGGTCCGCCTGGAAAAGAGGGGGTGCTCTTTGGGGCGCCCGAGACGGGAAGGACCATCGGGACATAGGAGACGCCAACAGAGAGGATCCACCTTTCTGTATGCGAAAGCGAGGGAGGAGGAGGCCATGCAAACCGCGCGGAGAGTTGTGGCAACGATTCTTGGAACCTGCCTGGCTGCCGTTTTGACTGCCGGCGCCGGGCCAGCCTCAGCGCAGGCCCCCCGGACGCTCACCTTGAGCGCTGGGGCCATCGGTCAGAACTGGTACATGCTGGCCGCCCTGCTCGGCGAGGACCTCAAAAAGAAATACGCCACCAGCCAGATCACCGTCATGGCGGGGGGCGGGGTCGCGAACGTCAACCTGCTGGACCAGGGGACGATCGACTTCGGCCTCACCTCGACCGATCTCTACGCGGCCGCCGTCAAGGGCACCGCCCCCTACAAGAAGCCCCACAAGGACGTCATGGGCGTGGCGAACATCCAGTCCGTGAGCGCCTACTACTTCATGGTTGACAAGGCGAAGGGGCTGAAGTCCATCCAGGAGTTCGTGCAGAAGAAGATGCCCCTGCGGTTTTGCACCTTCCGGAAGGCGGGCCCTCCGGCGGTCTCGGCGCTGCGGCTGTTCGAGGAGTACGGCGTCAAGGAGCAGGACATCGCCAGCTGGGGCGGGAAGATCAACTACATGGATTGGGCGAACTGCGTCTCCCTGGCGCGCGACGGCCACGTGGACGCTCTGGTGGGGGGCACCGGCCTGCCCTCCCCCTTCCACGCCGAGGTGGCGAGCGCCCGCGACGTTGACCTGCTCCCCGTCCCCGAGCCGATCATCCAGAAGATGAGCGAGAAGTTCGGCTACATCCGCGTCACGATCCCGAAGGGAACGTACAACGTCGCGAAGGAGGACCTGCCCTCGTTCGGGTGGTCGGGCTACATTCTGACGCGGGCCCAGATCCCGGCCCAGACAGTGTACGACGTGACCAAGAGCCTCTACGAGAACGCCGACCGCATCCGGAAGCTGCATTCTTCCTTGGCCAGCTACGACGTGAAGAAGCTGACTTCCGACATCCCCGGGCCTCTCCACCCGGGCGCCATCCGCTTTTACAAGGAAAAGGGGCTGCTGAAGTAGCCGCTCGCCCTCCCGCGCGCCGGTCTCCGCGCGCGGGAGGGAATCTCTCCTGAGAGGGAAGGGATGCGGAAGCGTCTCGCGGGGGCTTCTGTTCTTATTTCGGTCGGGCTCTCGCTCTTCCACCTGTACACCGGCTATTTCGGAGTGCTGGTGGCGCTCCTGCAGCGCTCCGTTCATCTCCTCCTCGCGATGGTGCTGGTGTTCCTCCTCTACCCGGCCTCCAGGCGTCACGAGGACCACCCCGCCGTGGTGGGGCTGGACCTGCTGCTCGCGTTGGGTTCAATCGTCTGCATCGGCTACGTCGCCGGAAACTACGACTACGTGGTGAACCGGGAGGGGCTGGCGAGCCCCGTGTCGGATGGGGAGCTCGTCCTCGGCATCGCGACGTTCGCCCTCATCCTGGAGGGCCTCCGCCGGGTGGCGGGCTGGCCCCTCGTGCTGGTGACCCTGGGCGCGCTGCTCTACACCTGGGCGGGTCCCCACCTGCCTGGGCTCTTGGCGCACCGGGGCTGGAGCTGGAGCCACATCGTCGCCTCCATGTACCTGGACCAGGAGGCGATCTTCGGCATCCCTCTCGGCGTCTCGGCCACCTACGCCGCGCTGTTCATCCTATTCGGCTCGTTCTTGAACATCACGGGGGCGGGAAGGTTTTTCATCGACCTGGCGTGTTCCCTCGCAGGGGCGGCGCGCGGTGGGCCGGCGAAGATCGCCGTCCTCTCGAGCGCGCTGTTCGGCTCGGTCTCGGGCTCGCCCGTCGCCAACGTGTACGGGACGGGGAGCTTCACCATCCCCATGATGATCCGCCTGGGTTACAGCCGGTCGTTCTCCGGCGCGGTCGAGGCGGCAGCCTCCACGGGGGGGGCCATCATGCCCCCCGTGATGGGGGCGGTCGCCTTCCTCATGGCGGATATCACGGGCATACCCTACGCGCAGATCGCCCTCTCGGCAGCCTTGCCGGCCATCCTGTACTACCTGGCCGTCGGCCTGATGGTTCACTACGAGGCGGTGCGGGGAGACCTGAGGGGCTTGCCCCCGGACGAGATCCCCAGCCTCCACGCGGTGGTGCGCAACCTCTACCTCGCCATCCCCCTGGTCGGGCTCGTCTACACCCTGTCTGCCGGGTTCACGGCGTTCCGTGCCGCCTTCATCGCAGTCGTGCTGTCCATCGCCGTAAGCTTCTGCCGGAAGGAAACCCGCCTGACGCCGAGGAAGGCCCTGGAGGCGCTCGATCAGGGAGGGAAGGACATGATCCTGATCGCCCTGACGACGGCCGCCTCCGGCATCATCATCGGGACGGTGTCCCTGACCGGGCTCGCCCTGCGGTTCACCTCCCTTGTCCTCTCCTTCTCGGACGCGGGGCTGATTTTCCCCCTGATGCTGACCATGGTGGCCTGCCTGATCCTGGGGATGGGCATGCCCGCGGCCCCGGCCTACATCATCGTGGCGGCATTGGCCATTCCGTCCTTGATCCAGCTGGGCGTCTCCACGATTGCCGCCCACATGTTCGCCTTTTACTTCGCCGTCCTCTCGAACGTGACCCCCCCGGTCGCGATGGCCGCCTATGCGGCGGCGAGCATCGCGGGAGGACCCATGCTCCGGACGGGCGTGGTAGCCTCCAAGATTGCACTCACGGGGTTCCTGGTTCCGTTCCTGTTCGTCTACGGCCCGCCCCTCCTCCTCAAGGGGAGCGTGCCCGAGATCATATGGGCCTCCGTGACGGCGCTCCTGGGCGTGGTCAGCCTCTCCTCCGGCCTCCAGGGGTGGCTCTTGGGGCCCGCGA
>CAYMWZ010000130.1:0-7976 GCA_964394385.1 uncultured Nitrospinaceae bacterium
CGCGGGGCGAGGGGAAATTCGCAAAGGGGCCGTGGGCGGACGCGCACATCCCCCCTCCGGCGTCTTCCGCGAGGTTCCGGGAGTTTCCGGGAGAAAAAACATGCGGGCCAAACGCCCGGAAGAGGCGATTCTCCCCGGCGGGCGGGCTTTTTGAGGAAAAGGGAGGCGCGAAAAGCCCGAAAGAAAAACTCAGTCCCTGACAATGATGTTGACCAAGCGGCCCGGCACCACGATGTGCTTCACGACGGTCTTGCCCTTGAGGAACGTCGCCGTCGCGGTCTCGGCCCGCTCGATCAGCTCGGCCTCGCCCGCGTCGGGGAGCGCCATGAAGGTGCGGCGGGTCCTGCCGTTGACCTGGACGGCGAACTCTTTCTCCTCGGCGCGGATGGCGCCCTCGTCCACGGCGGGCCAGCTCGCGCCGAAGATGCTACCCGGGCCCGCCCCCAGGGCGGCCCAGAGCTCCTCGGCGGCGTGGGGGGCCATGGGGGCCATCGAGCAGAGCAGGATCTCGGCCGCCTCGCGCTGGACGGAGGGCTCGGCCCCGGCCTCGCTCCGGAGCGAGGTGGCGAGCTCCATGATGCGGGCCACGGCCGTGTTGAAGGCGAAGGTGCGCTCGTAGACCTCGCTCACGTGCTTCAAGGCCGCGTGGGCGTCGCGCCGGAGCCTGCGCCCGGCCGGGGAGAGGGAGACCGAGTCCCCCGCGAAGGGGGCGGCGGCGCGCCAGCCCTCCAGCCGCTCCTGGAAGAGGGTCCAGAGCCGCTGGAGGAAGCGGTGCATCCCGATCAGGCCGTCGTCGCGCCACTCCTTGTCGCGCTCGGGGGGGCCGATAAAAAGCGTGTAGAGCCTACCCGCGTCGGCGCCGAAGCGGCCCGTGCATTCCTCGATGGATACGCCGTTCTGCTTGGACTTGCTCATGACGGCCATCTCGGCCACCACGCGCCCGCCCGCCTTGTAGCCGCTCCCCGCGGGGCCGTCCTGGGCGACGAGGAGTTTTTCCTCGTCCACGTGCTTCCAGGGCACCCACACCCTCCCGCGCGCCTCGGCGAGCCGGTAGGCGGTGCGGCAGACCATGCCCTGGGTGAAGAGGTTCGCGAAGGGCTCCTCGAAGGAGAGGAGCCCCATGTCGTGGAGCACCTTGGTGAAAAACCTCGCGTAGAGAAGGTGCATGACGGCGTGCTCGGCCCCCCCGATGTACTGGGCGACGGGGAGCCAGCGGTTGACGTTGCGGGAGTTGAAGACGGCCCCCTCGTCCCGCGGGGAGACGAAGCGCAGGAAGTACCAGGAGGAGTCCACGAAGGTGTCCATGGTGTCCGTCTCGCGGCGGGCGGATCTCCCCGTCCGGGGGCTCGTGACGTGGACGAAGGAGGCGACCCGGGCGAGGGGGTTCCCCCCCCGGCCGGTGAACTCGACGTCCCGCGGGTGGACCACCGGGAGCTCGCCGTCCGGCACGGGGGTGATGGCGCCGTCCTCCTCGTAGAGGACGGGGATGGGCACCCCCCAGTAGCGCTGGCGCGAGATGAGCCAATCCCTCAGGCGCCAGTTCACGGTGCGGTCGCCGAAGCCGCGCTCGGCGAAGTAGTCGATCATCTTCGGGTAGGCCTCGCGGTTGGGCCGGCCGTCGAAGGGCCCGGAGCTCTCCATGACGCCGTCGGCCAGGTAGGCCTCGGTCATGGTCTCGCCGCGCAGGCCCCCCTCGGGGCGCTGGATGACCACCTTGACCGGAAGGCCGTACTTCCTGGCGAAGAGGAAATCCCGCTGGTCGTGGGCGGGCACCCCCATCACGATGCCCGTCCCGTACTCCATCAGGGCGTAATCGGCCACGAGGAGGGGCACCCGCTCCCCGTTGACGGGGTTCACGACGAAGTGCCCCGTCTCGACCCCCGTCTTCTCGCTCTCCTCGCTCATCCGCTCGGCCGCGCTCTGGGCGCGCATGGCGTCCACGGCCCGGCGGACGGCCTCCGCCCGGGGGTTGCCCTCGAGGAGGCGATCGACCAGGGGGTGCTCGGGGGCGCACACCATGAAGGTGACCCCGTAGACGGTGTCGGGCCGGGTGGTGAAGACCGAGAGCGTCTCCCCGGTCGTCTCGAGCCTGAAGTCGATGCGGGCCCCCTCGCTGCGGCCGAGCCAGTTGCGCTGCTGCTGCTTCACGTGCTCGGGCCAGCCGGGGAGCCCGTCCAGGTCGTCGAGGAGCCTCTGGGCGTAGTCGGTGATCTTGAGGAACCACTGGCTGAGCCAGCGCTTCTCCACCTTGGCCCCGCTCCGCCAGGCGACGCCGTCGTGGATCTGCTCGTTGGCGAGGACCGTCTCGTCCACCGGGTCCCAGTTGACGAGGGCCTCTTTCTTGTAGGCGAGGCCCCGCTCGAGCATCCGGAGGAAGATCCACTGGGTCCAGCGGTAGTAGCCCGGATGCGCCGTCGAGATCTCGCGCGGCCAGTCGTAGGCGAGGCCCGCCAGCCTGAGCTGGCGGCGCATGTTGTCGATGTTCCTCCGGGTCCAGGAGGCGGGGTGGACCCCCGCCTGGATGGCCGCGTTCTCGGCCGGGAGCCCCAGGGCGTCCCAGCCCATGGGGTGGAGCACCTCGAAGCCGCGCATCCGGCGGTAGCGGCTGATGGCGTCCCCCATGGTGTAGTTGCAGGCGTGCCCCATGTGGAGGTCCCCCGAGGGGTAGGGGAACATCATGAGGCAGTAGTAGGTGGGCCTCCGGCCGGCGTCGTCGGGAGCCTGGAAGATCCGCTCCCGCTCCCACAGGGCCTGCCACTTGGCCTCGTAGGAGGCGGGATCGTAGTCGCCGAGCATCGCTCTCCTCCATCCGCTCCAATCGCGCGCCGCAAACCGAAAATCTTCGGGGAGCGCGCCCCGGGCGTCAAGGCGGCGGGAGCCGCCTCAGGATCCGGGCTGGAGCGAGGGCCCCTCGCCGGGCGGGGAGGCCTCGGCGGCGAGCCTCTCCATCAGCTCGGGCGGGATGCGGCCGGGCCGGCCCTGGGCGTCCGTCCGCGCGTGGAGGGTGAAGGCCTCGGCGAGGACCCGCCCCTCCTGCTCGGCGCGGTAGTCGAGGCGCACCCGCACCCCCTCGGGGGCGCGCAGCCAGCCCGTCACCCGCACCAGGCCGTCGTAGCGCGCCCCCTCCCGGTAGCGGCAGCCGGTCTCGACCACGGGGAAGAAGATGCCCCCCCGCTCGAGCTCCCCGTAGGGGAACCCCAGGGCGCGGAAGTACTCGGTCCGCAGGTGCTCGAACCAGACGAAGTAGACCGCGTGGTGGACGACACCCATCTGATCCGTCTCGGCGTAGCGGACGCGGAACTCCACGCTGTGCGGCAAGGCGCAACCCCCCCGGACGGCCGGGCCCTACGGGGACGAGAGAAAATACCGGGCGATGTTGAAGTAGATGAGGACGGACATCAGGTCCACGCTCGTGGTCACGAAGGGCCCCGTCATGAGGGCCGGGTCGAGACGCAGGTAGTTGAGGACGAGGGGGAGGAGCGAGGCCACCGCGGCCGAAACCGTCATCGCGAAGAAGATGGCCAGCCCCACGATGAAGCCCAGGTAGGCCTCGGCCGGGAAGCGCCAGGACGCCAGTCCGTAGAGAAGAACGCCGAAGCACAACCCCAGGAGGAGGCCCACGAACACCTGCCGCCCCACCACGCGAAGCCACCCCTTCGGATTGACCCTTCCGGTCGCCAGCCCCCGGACCATGATGGCGACGCCCTGCGCCCCCACGTTCCCCGCCGTCCCGTTGATGACGGGGATGAACGCGGCCAGGGCGATCACCTTGCTCAGCTCGTGCGCGAACTGGGAGATGAAGTAGGCCGCGACGAGGCTTCCCATCCAGCTCACCACCAGCCAGGGCAGGCGGACCCAGGCCAGGCGGAGGGCGGAGAGCGAGGTGATCTCCTCTCCGTAGTGCGTCCCCGCCATCTTGAGGATGTCCTCGGTGGCCTCCTCCCGGAGGACGTCGAGCACGTCGTCCACCGTCACGATCCCCACCAGGGCGCCGGCCTCGTCCACGACCGGGATGGCCAAGATGTTGTAGCGCGACACCACGCGGGCCACGTGCTCCTGGTCGGCGTGCACGTTCACGCTCCACACGTTCGAGGTCATCACCTCGGCGAGGCGCCGGCTGGGCTCGGAGAGGAGGAGCTGCCGCAGGCTGATGACCCCCCTGAGCTTCTTGTTTTCGTCGATCACGTAGACGTAGAAGATGTACTCCACCTCGCTCGCCTTGCGCACCTGGGCGACGGCCTCCTCCACGGTCTTGTCCTCGCGGAAGGCCACGTAGGAGTCCGTCATGATGCTGCCCGCCGTGTCCGGCGGGTAGGCCATCAAGTCCTGGATGGCGGCGGTGTCCTTCGCGGCCAGGTGCGCGACGACCTCGGCGGCGCGCTCCTCCGGGAGGGCTTCGAGGAGGTAGCGCGCGTCGTCGCTGTCCAGCTCCTTCAGGAGGCCGGCGACCTCCTCGTTCGGGGTCGGCTCGAGCAGCTCGCGGACGATGTCGGGGTCGCACTCGGTGAGGACCGACGCGCGGTGCGCGGCCCCGGGCACGAGGCGAAAGGCGTCTTGGCGCTCCTCGGGCAGGAGATGGTTGAAGATCTGCGCCACCTCGGCGGCGTGCATCTTCTCGAGGGCGTTGGCCAGGTGGACGTCGGCCTTGCGGCGGAGAAGACGCCGGATCGTGACCTCTATCCGGACCAGCCGGATGTCCCGCTCGTGGACCATCAAGGGCTCCTCGCCGAAGGCGGGGGCGGTCCCTCCGCCTCCCTTTTCCGGGCAGGATACCTCCTCGGCGCAAAATGGCGGAAAAGTCTATTGGAGCCCCCCGGGGGTGTCAAACTTTGGGCCCCCGGGCCGGCCTTTTCGCTCGGCGCTTGCGGCCCCCCGCGGACAGAACTACTATATCCCCAGGCGCAGGTGGAGAGCGGTCCCCCCCATCGGAGGGAGGCAGCGGCAATCCCCAAACTCCACGGCCGGCTCATTGGCCTCAAGACCCACCAGACGCGGGCCCTCGAGCGGCTCTATCGCCGCAAGGTTCCGCCCCGCCAGCTCATCCACATCGAGCTGGGCCGGGAGATCGCGGCCCTCTCCTTCGAAATCTCTCGCCAGGTCGGCCTCCTCGTGGACCGGCTCGGAACCGTCCGGCACGTGATCGTGGGGGACGCCAGGGGGATCGAGATCCCCGACCTCGGGCGCGCCCGCGCCGGCACCGCCCGCCTCCGCGGGCTGCGCTGCGTCCACACCCACTTGGACGCCTCCCCCCTCTCCCAGGAGGACCTGACCGACATGGCCCTCCTGCGCCTGGACGCCATGGCGGCCATCGAGGTCCTCGGCGAGGGCCAGCCCGGCCGGGTCCACGTGGCGAACCTCCTGCCCCGCCCCGGCGAGGAGGAAGGGGCGGCGGAGGGGCCCCCGGCGGGCCGCATCCCCCCCTGGGAGCAGACGGCGTTTCCCGGCCTCGAGTGGCTCCGCACGGACGTGGCCCACCTCGTCGCCTCCCTGGAGGAGGAGTTCGCGCGGGTCCAGCGCAACTCGAACGCCCACCTGGAGGGCGAGCGGGCGCTCCTCGTCCACGTGGACAGGGGCGGGAGCCGGGGCCGCTCGGCCCAGGCCCAGCTCGACGAGCTGGCGGTCCTCGTCGAGGGCGCCGGCCTCATCCCCTGCGGGCGGGTGCTCCAGCGGCGCAAGGAGGTGGACCCCCGCTTCGTCATCGGCCGGGGCCGCCTCGCGGAGGTGCTCACCCGCTCCCTCCAGACGGGGGCCGAAGCCCTCATCTTCGCCCACGAGCTGAGCCCCGCCCAGATCCGCAGCCTGGGCGACTTCACCGATCTCAAGATCCTCGACCGCACCCAGGTCATCCTCGACATCTTCGCCCAGCGGGCCAAGAGCCGGGTGGGCAAGCTCCAGGTGGAGCTGGCCCAGCTGCGCTACATGCTCCCGCGCCTCTCCACCAAGCACACCGCGCTGAGCCGCCTGACGGGGGGCATCGGCGGGCGCGGCCCGGGGGAGACCAAGCTCGAGATCCACCGCCGGCGCGCCTTCGAGCGCATCCGGAGGCTCGAGCGCGAGCTCGAGAGCCTCCAGCGCCGGCGCGCCCAGGGCCGGAGGCTCCGCCGGCGGCGCGAGGTGCCCGTCCTCTCCCTCGTGGGCTACACGAACGCGGGCAAGTCCACCCTGCTCAACGCCCTGACGGACAGCCGCGTCCTCGTGGCGGACCGCCTCTTCGCCACCCTCGACACGGCGAACCGCCGCCTCCGGCTCCCGAGGGATCAGGAGGTGATCGTCACCGACACGGTGGGCTTCATCCACGACCTGCCCAAGGATCTGGTGGGCGCATTCCGCTCCACCCTCGAGGAGCTGGGGGAGGCGGACCTCCTCCTCCATGTGATCGACGCCTCCTCCCCGGACTGCGAGGAAAACCTCGCCGCCGTCGAGCGCCTCCTCGCCGAGCTCGGCCTGGAGAAGACGCCGACCCTGCGCGTCTTCAACAAGATGGACAGGGCCGACCCGGCGCTCTTGGCGAACCTGTGCCGCCGCTACGAGGGCATCGCCGTGAGCGGCCTGGACCCCCAGAGCCTCGTTCCCCTGGTCGAGGAGGCGGCCGAGCGCCTCGGAGACCTGCGCGGGGAGGAGGAAGAGCGCGACCTCGAGCGCGCGGCGATCTAGCCACTCCAACCCACCGCCCCAAGGAATCCGCAATGCGCAGGAAGGCCGTACGGCAGGGGCTCCCGCGGGCCGCGCTCGCCGCAGCCCTCCTCGGGCTCCTCCAGGGAGGGTGCGCCGGAACCCAGGGAGAGCAGGCATCCGGGGACTTGTGGAGCCGGACGACGCAAACCGTCTCCTCCGCCTATGAAGCCACCACGCGAACGGTGACCTCCACCGTCCAGCGCCTCCTCAAGGAGCAGCGGGAAGGATGGATGGAGATGCAGGAGAAGGAGGGGGCGGCCGCGGGACAAGAGGCGAAAGGCCCTCCGCCGCCGCAAGAGGCGCCCGTACCGGTCGATCGGTTCCCGGCCGACCGGAGCCCGATCCGCGAGGCGGAGATCCGAAGGCCCCAGCCCGCCGCCGCGGGCGGGACGCCCCAGGACCTCCTCCTCCTGCGGCGGGTGCCGCAGGCGCCCGAGGAGATCCGGCGGCGCCTGGCCGAGATCGACGAAGCGCGCGCCCAGGAGCGGGACCCCAACCGCAGGCGGCTCCTCGCGGAGGAGCGCGAGCGGCTGGCCCGGGTGCTTCAAACCTCGCTGGAGGAGGAGTCCCTCATCCGCGAGATGGAGCAGCTCCGCGAGCGCCTGCGCCGGCTCCAGAGGCGGCTCCTCGAAATCCAGGGCTCCCGGCCCTGAGGGGCCGCGCGCCTACCCCCCTCGCCGCCGCCGGGAGGGGGAGCCCTTGGCCCGCGGCGGAGGCCCCAGGCGCACCATGCACTCCCGCTCGGGGGCGAGGAACTCCCGCGCCGCCTGGCGGGCCGCGGCGGCGTTCACGGCTTCGATTCTCCCCTGGATCTCCTCGGGCGTCTCCACGCCCAGCCCGTAGCGGACGCCAAAGGCCAGGTCGGCCGCCCGCGCGGCCGCGCGCTGGTGGCTGCGGAACAGATCCCCGACGAGGAAGGCCTTCGCCCGCGCGAGCTCCTCGGCGCCCAGCCCCGCCCCGCGCACGCGGCCGATCTCGGCCCGCATGACGCCGAGGGCCTCCTCCTCGCTGCCGGGCGCGGTGGCGGCGTAGAAGGTGAGGGGCCCCGGGTCGATCGACTCCTCGCAGGAGACGTTCACCTCGTAGGCCAGCCCCCGCCGCTCCCTGAGCTCCCAAAAGAGCCCCCCGCTCTGGCTCCCCAGCGCCGCCGCCAGGACGGAGAGGGCGTAGCGCCTGGGATCGTGGAAGCTCGCCCCCAGGAAGGCCAGGTGGATGTGGCTCTGGGAGGCGCCCTCGGCCGCGCCGCGGCGGGTGCGCGCGCGGCCCGGCGGCCGGGGGGGCTCGGGCGGACGCGCCTGGCG
>CAYMWZ010000131.1:0-6189 GCA_964394385.1 uncultured Nitrospinaceae bacterium
AGCGGGAGAGCGGCATGCGGCGGCTTGAGGGCAGGCGGGCGCTCGTCACCGGCGGCGGGCGCGGCATCGGCCGGGCCATCGCCTTGGCGTTCGCGGGGGAGGGGGCGGACGTGGCCGTTGCCGCGCGCACCCAGGCCGAGATCGAGTCGGTGGCGGGGGAGCTCCGGGCCATGGGCAGGCGGGGCGTCTCCCTGCGGTGCGACGTGGGGGTGGCCGGCGAGATCGAGGCGGCCGTCCGCAGGGCGGGGGAGTCCCTCGGCGGGGTCGACATCCTCGTCGCCAACGCCGGCGCGCTCCGCCACGCCTCGGTGGCCGAGTCCGCCGACGAGCTGTGGGAGGAGGTCCTGCGGGTGAATCTCACCAGCGTCTTTTGGGCGACGCGCGCCGTGATCGGCGCCATGGCCGAACGCGGTTGGGGCCGCATCATCGCGATGAGCTCGGTCTCCGGGAAGGTGGGCGGGGCCAACCGCAGCGCCTACCACGCCGCCAAGCACGGCGTGATCGGCTTCGTGCGCTCGGCCGCCCTCGAGGTGGCGGACCGGGGGGTGACCGTCAACGCCATCTGCCCGGGCTTCGTCGACACGCGGATGATTTGGGACAGCCGGAGGGATTTCGTCCGCTTCGCCGGAGGGGGCCTCGGCGAGGAGGAGACGCTGAGGAGGCTCCGGGAGGAGATTCCGATGAAGCGCTTTCTCGAGCCCTCCGAGGTGGCCGCCATGGCGGTCTATCTCGCGAGCGAGGACTCCCGCGGCGTCACCGGCCAGGCCTTCACCATCTCGTGCGGCGCGGTGCAGGTGTGACCGTGGTCCAGGCGGCCTGGCGGAGAGCTTTGGGCCGGCCGCGCGAATCCACTCCGCCCCCGGAGCGAGACCCCTGATGGCGCGGCGGCCCCGTCGGCTCAACGCGCAATCCTTGAACGGTGGGTCCCTCCCGCGGCGCCCCGCTCGGTTGGCCGTCGAGGCGGCCTCCCCTGCGGAGGGGAGGCGGCGCAGGAGAGGGGCTCCCCCTCCCCGGGAGGGGAGCCCCCGCGCCGCTCCCTCCCGCCCCTTGGGAGCCGTGTTGCGGGCCTGGCTCAGGGGATTTCCCCGCTTCGTGCGCGTCTCTCTCGCCTGCGTTTTGCTCTTGCTGGCCCTCGGCGGGGTCGGGGGGGCGGTCGGCGGAATCTTCTACTATAAAAAAATCGCTCGGGAGCTTCCCGACGTGGGGCTCCTGCGGACCTACAGGCCGAGCCTGGTCACCCGGGTCTACGACCAGCACGGCGGCCTCCTGCGCGAGTTCTTCGTCGAGCGGCGCTTCCTGCTTCCCCTCGAGGAAATTCCCCAGGTCGTCATTCAGGCCACCCTCGCCACCGAGGACGCCCGCTTCGAGGAGCACCGCGGGGTCGATTTCATCGGCATCTCCCGGGCCGCCTTGCGGAACATTCTCGATTGGAACGTCGTCGAGGGGGGGAGCACCATCACCCAGCAGCTGGCCAAGACCCTTTTCCTGACGTCCGAGCGCAGCCTGGACCGCAAGCTGCGGGAGGCGGTGCTGGCCGTCCGGATCGAGCGGCGATTCACCAAGCGCGAGATCCTCAACATCTATCTGAACCAGATCTACTACGGCCACGGGGCCTACGGCATCGAGGGGGCGGCGCGCGTTTACTTCGGCAAGAGCGCGAAGGAGCTCACCCTGCCCGAGGCGGCCCTCCTCGCCGGCCTGCCGCGCGCGCCCTCGGCCTACAGCCCCTTCCGGTCCCTCGATCGGGCGCGGCGCCGCCGGGCCCACGTCCTGCGCCGGATGTGGGATGAGGCCTACATCTCGGCCCTGGAGCTGGAGTTGGCGGCGCGGGCGCCCATCATCCTCGCCAAAACCGCCCCCGTCGGCGGAGACGCCGACTACGCCGTCGAGAACGTCCGGCGGAGAGTGGAGCGCCTCTTCGGGTCCGACCGCCTCTATCGCGGGGGGCTCAAGATCTACACGACCATCAACCCGGACATCCAGCGCGAGGCCAACGCCGCCCTCCGGCGGGGCCTTCTGGAGGTGGACCGCCGGCGGGGCTACCGCGGCCCCATCGGGCGCGTGAACCTCAGGTGGCCCGAAGAGCGGATCTGGCAGTTCGCCTCCATCTTCCTGGCGCAGCGGGAAGAGTGGCCCGAGGTGCGCGCGGGCCGATGGGAGCCGGCGGTGGTCTGGCGCGTGGGCCGGGCGGGGGCGGATCTGCGCCTCCGGGGCGGGCCCGGGGTGCTCCCCCTCGAGGACGCGGCCTGGGCGCGTCCGTTCGATCCACGCCGCAACGCGAGCGGTGAGAGGCTCGCGAGCCTGGAGGATGCGTTCCGTCCCGGGGACGTGATCCTCATCGAGCGCCTCGCGGCGGAGGGCGGGACCCCAGCGGGCGCCCCCGCCCGCGTGTCCCTGGTCCAGGAGCCCCTGGTGCAGGGCGCCGTCATCGTGCTCGAGCCGAAGAGCGGCGCCATCCGGGCGATGGTGGGGGGCTACGACTTCGAGCGCAGCAAGTTCAACCGCGCCGTCCAGGCCGTTCGGCCCCCGGGCTCGGCCTTCAAGCCGGTCACCTATCTGGCCGCGCTCCGTGAAGGGTGGACCCCCTCGGACGTCATTCTCGATGCGCCCGTCATCTTCCCGGCCGGGGGCCCGGGCGGCGATTGGAAACCGACGAACTTCGAGGACAAATTCTTCGGTCCGACCACCTTGAGCCAAGCCTTGACCTATTCCCGGAACGTGGTCACGGTCAAGCTGGCCCAAGCCGTCGGGGTGGAGAAGATCATCCAGCGGGCCCGCCTCCTGGGCATCCGCTCCCCGCTCAAGGCCAACCTCTCGATCGCGCTGGGCTCGAGCGGGGTGACGCTCCAGGATCTGACCTCGCTTTACGGGATTCTGGCCAACCTGGGCAGGGGGGTGGAGCCCCATGCCCTGAGCCGGGTCGAGGACGCCGGGGGCAACGCCGTTTGGCACGCCTCCCCCGCCGTGCGCCAGGCCGTCCCGCCCGAGGAGGCCTACGTCATGCTCGACCTCCTCCGGCATGTCGTCGAGCTGGGGACGGGGGCGCGGGCCAGGGAGTTGAACCGGCCCCTGTTGGGCAAGACGGGGACGACGAACGATTTTCAGGACGCCTGGTTCATCGGCGCCTCGCCGCTCTACGCGGTGGGGGTGTGGGCGGGAATGGACGACAAGTCCACCCTCGGGGAGAACGAGACGGGAGCCCGCGCGGCGCTGCCGATTTGGATGGACATCATGGCGGCCATCCACAAGGGCCTCCCTCCCCTGGACTTCGACCGCCCCCCCAAGGTGTCGATGGTGTACATCGATCCCCGAACCGGCGCCCGCCTGCCCTCCGACGTGCCCGGCGGGCTGCTCCAGGCCTTCGTCCGGGGGACCGAGCCGGAGGTGGCCCTAGAGGCCGAGCGGGGGGTGGAGGAGCCGGGGAATCTCTTCCGCGAGGACGCCGTTCCGGCGGAGGCCTCCGCCGAGAGCTCCCCGCCGCGCTAGCGCTCCCGCCCTCAGGGGCGCGCGGGCGGCGCCGGAGAGGGAGCGATCTTGGCGCTCTCCGGGGTGGGGAGGGGAGTGAGGGCGCTGGCCGAGGGCCCCCGCGCCAGCACCCGGTGGGGGGTGATCATCTGCAGGTGGACGATCTTCCGCCGGCGGACGGTGAGGACGAAAAGCTGGCGGAGGGTTTCCCCGTCCGGCCCCATGTCGGTGAGCCCCATCAGCCCCTGGAAGCCGCGCAGCGATGCGAGATAGTCTCGCATGGCGGTTCGCGTTTTCGCCCCCCGCGCGAGGCCGTCGAAGACGATCTTGGCCGCGTCGTAGCCGAGCGCGGCAAAGATGTCCGGCTTGCGGCCGAAGAGCTGGCTGAATTCGTTCACGAACCGCGCCACCCGGGGTTCTTCCGAGTCCGCGAAAAAGCCGTCCACGAAGATCGCCCCCTCGACGTAGCGTTCCCCGTACTTGAGGAGGTCGTCGCTGTTCCAGCCGTGGCCGCCGAGCAGGCGGATGCCGTGCATGTTGTAGAAGGGGACCTGGGGCGCGATGAGCACGGCCTTGTCGTGGTAGGCCGGGACGAACAGCGCATCGAAGGGCAGAGGGAGCTTGTAGGGGTCGTTCTTCTGTAGCCCGAGGGCGCGCTTCTGCCGGGCGAGCTGGGCGTCGTCCAGCCCGCCCAGGGCGCGCATCTGGGGCCCGAAGTCGTTGGCGTCAGGCGGGAAGGTGACGAGCTTGACGACCCGGCCCCCCAGTTTCCGAACGCTTTCGGTGAAGAGCTCCGCCAGTTCGCGGCCGTCGCGGTCGTCGGGGTAGAGCACGGCGAAGCGCTGGAGGCCGAGTTCCTGCGTCGCGTAGGCCGCGATCCCCTGGCTTTGGAGGCGGTTGGTCAGGGAATTGCGGAAGAACCACGGCCCCCGCTTCTCCATCGAGGTCCGGATGGCAAAGGGGGTGAGGAGGGGGGTCCGCATCTGGTCGGCGACGGCGCTGGCGGCCTCGGTGGCGCGGCTGAGGAAGGGCCCGATGAGGGCGACCACCTTTTCCTTCTCGATGAGTTCGGTCGCCTGCTCGGTCGCAAGGCCGGGGGAGAGGGCCGCGCTACGCGTGTCCCGAACGGCGAGCTGGAGCTGGAGCTTGGGGTTTTCCTCCAGGGTGTGCCGCAGGGCGAGCTGAATCCCCTGGTAGACTCGCTCCCCCGCCGCCGCCGCGGGCCCCGAGAGCGGCAGGAGCACGCCCACCCGCCCGCGGTTCACGGAGAGCTGCTCGAGGAGCTCCCTCTCGAGCGCCGCGGCCGCCTCGCGCTCGGGATGATCCGGGTAATCGTTCAGGAAGCGCCGCACCGCCGCCAGGGCGGTCTGGGGCCGCTCCTCGGCCGCCGCCCGGCGGGCGAGGGCGAGCCGGAGGAGGGGGCCCGCCGCGGTGGAGAGGAACTTGTCGGCGGCGAAGAGAAGCTGGTGGTGGGCCACCCCCTTCTCCGCCAAAGAGCGCAACCGGGCCCGGGTCAACTCGCCGCGCGGGAGGCCCGGATGGCTGGCGATGGCCTCCGCGTAGGAGAGCAGGGCGGCGAAGGGATCGCTTCGGGCCTCGTACACCTCCCCGAGGGCCGCCTGGAGAACCGCGCGCCGCTCGGGCTTCCTCTCCCGGCTGAGACTCCCCCGGAGGGGCAGCCAGGCCATCTCGTACTCCCCGGCCGCCTGGAGGGCGAGGCCCAGGAGAAACTCGCTCTCCCCGTAGAGGGAGGAGAGGGGAAAGCGGTTTTGCAAGGTTTTGAGCTGCTGGGCCGCCCGGGCGAAATCCCCCTGGGCGAAGTCGATCCGGGCGAGGTCAAACAACGCGGCGTCGGCCTGGGGGCCTTCGGGCTCAGCCTGCAGGCGGGCGCGCAGCTCCTCGCCCGTGCGCTCCGGCAGGGGAGGAGCGGGGGCCAGCCACCTGTCTGGGCGCCCCATGGCGGGGGAGGAAGCGGCGGGACTCGGCCTCGGGGGCTCGGGCCGGACCGGGAGCCGCTCCTCGCCAGCGGGGGGGGAGGAGGCGGAGCGGGGCTGAGGCGCCAAGGCGGGCTGGGGGGCTCCGGCGCAACCTGCGACGGCGCCCAGGACGCCCCAAAGGACAATGGCGCGAAGATCCGATGGCATCATGGTTCTCAAGTCACCGGGAGGGACACGAACGGCCCGCGCTTCCTCTGAGGAGGGTAGGAACTGGAGGGGGGGGTGTCAAGGAGGCCGCCCGGCCGGTGCGGGCGGACGAAATGTTGCGCCGGGGGAGTGGGCGCGGTAGGCTCGGTGGGGAGCCGCCGGAGGAGGTGGACCGCGCATGGACCCGCACCCCCGCAGATCGGATCCTGAGCCTTCCCCGTTGCCCTCCCTGGCGGGTGCGCCTCTGGAGCCGGCCGAGTGGCACGGGGACGGGGGGCGGACGCGCCCGGCGCCTGCTCCCCGGGGGAGGGGATGGGTTCCGGCGGTCCTCTTCGTGACGACGGTCTTCACCACCCTCCTCGCCGGGGCGTTGCAGCGGGGCGTGCTCCCCGATGCGGTCTGGGCCGAACCCTCGCTCCTGATGCGGGGCCTTCCCTTCTCGGCGACCCTGCTGCTCATCCTCGGGGCGCACGAGCTGGGGCACTACTTTGCGAGCCGGCGCTGGGGGGTGGACGCCTCGCTCCCCTATTTCATCCCGGCGCCCACCCTGTTTGGCACCTTCGGGGCCGTCATCCGCATC
>CAYMWZ010000131.1:6199-7975 GCA_964394385.1 uncultured Nitrospinaceae bacterium
CCGCATCCGGGGCGGTATTGTGAGCCGCAACGCGCTCCTGGACGTGGCCGTGGCGGGGCCCCTGGCGGGAGTGGCGGTGGCCCTCCCGGCCACCCTCGTGGGCCTCTCTCTCTCGAGGGTCGTTCCGCTGACGGGGGGCGGCCACTTCGGGGGCCTGGGGCTGGGCACCTCTTGGCTTTTCGACACGGCGGTTTGGGCGGTTTTGGGCCCCCTCTCACCGGGCGCGAACGTCGTGCTCCACCCGGTGGCTTTTGCGGGCTGGTGCGGGTTGCTCGTCACCTCCTTGAACCTGATCCCTGCGGGCCAGCTCGACGGGGGCCATGTCGTCTACACCCTCTTCGGACGCTGGCACCGGCCGATATCCTACGGGGTGGGGCTGGGCCTGCTCGTCATGGCCTATTGGTGGCAGGGCTGGCTCATCTGGGGGGCGGTCGTCCTCTTCCTGGGGCGCCGCCATCCGCCCCTTCTCGATGAATGGGAGCCCCTCAGCCGCGGGCGGCGCCTCGTCGGCTGCGCCTGCATGATTTTGATGGTCTTGACGTTTAGCTGGGTGCCGATCCAAGTTCACTAGGTTCTTCCCTTCGCCCGGGCTGGAGCGCCGTGTTCGGCAAATCGAGGTTCCCCCTCGCAATCGATGTCGGCAGCTACGCTGTCAAGCTCGTCCAGCTGGAGCGCAAGAAGAAGGGGCTCGCGCTCGCCCGGCTGGGGATGGCTTCGCTCGCGGCGGGCGCCGTGGCGGACGGCGCCGTCCGCGACGCCGAGGAGGTGATGCGCGCCGTCGAGGAGCTGATCACGGCGGAGCGGGCGAAGGAGAGGGAAGTGGTGGTGGCCCTCTCCGGCGCTGCGGCCGTGGTGAGGCCGCTGCGGATCCCCTCCGAGCGGGGTCCGGCGATCGAGGAGGCCGTCGAGGCCGAGGCGGCCCAGATTCTTCCGTTTCCCGTCGAGGAGGCCCGGATCACGCGCCGGCGCCTGGGGATGGTGGAGGTGGATGGGGAAAAGATGGAGGAATTTCTTCTTGTGGCCGTGAAGCGGAGGCCGCTCGCTGACCTCGTTGACCTCCTCAACCACCTCAAGTACGAACCCAAGATCGTGGATGTGAACCTCCTCGCCTTGGAAAGCGCCTTTGACCTCTCGGGGGCTCGGGAAGAGGGGGAGACCGCTGCCCTCGTCGACATCGGCGCCTCGGAGACCTTGGTCCACGTCCTGCGCGATCACCGCACCCTCCTCGCGCGCGCCATCCCGCTGGGCGGCGCTTCGGTGACGGCGGCCATCGCCGAGAAGCTCGGCGTCCCCCGCGCCGAGGCGGAGGCCATCAAGCTGGGAGCCAAGCCCGCCCCGAGCCCCCGGGCGGCCTCAGAGGCGGTGCGGGGGGAGGCGGAGCGCCTCGCCCGCGAGCTGGGGCGGACCTTCCAACTCCTCTGGCAAATTGCTCCCGGGGAGCCCATCGGGCGGCTTTGGCTGAGCGGGGGAGGGGTGCACCTCGATGGGTTGCCCTCCTATCTCGCCTCGTCACTCGATCTCCCGGTGGAGATCCTTCGGCCGTTCCGCCGTGTGGAGGTCGCCGAGGACTCCTTCGACCCCGACTATGTCGAGAGCCTGGCGCCCATCGCCGCGGTGGCGGCCGGCCTGGCCTACCGTGCCGTGGAGGCGGCGTGAAGAGAGTCCGCGTCGCCTTGGGGGAGCGGGGCTACACCATCTGGATCGGCCAGGGCCTACTCGGCTGCCTCGGGGAGGTGGCCCGGGGCTGCTTCCCGGGCGGGCGGGCGCTCGTGGTGA
>CAYMWZ010000132.1:0-7973 GCA_964394385.1 uncultured Nitrospinaceae bacterium
CCCAGGGACGCATCGTCTTCCGGCACATGACGGTCCTCGAGAACCTGGAGATGGGCGGTTACATCGAACGCGACAAAAAGAAGCTCAGGGACTCCATGGATTACGTTTTCACGCTTTTCCCTCGCCTCGCGGAGCGTCAGAAGCAGCTCGCGGGCACGATGAGCGGCGGCGAGCAGCAGATGCTGGCGATGGGCCGGGCCCTCATGACGAAGCCCACGATGATCATGCTGGATGAGCCTTCCCTGGGGCTCGCTCCCCGTCTCATCACGCTGGTGTTCGAGAAGATCGTGGAGATGAGCCGATCGGGCCTCACCATCATGCTGGTCGAGCAGAACGCCTCCCGGGCGCTGGAGATCGCCGACCGCGGCTACGTCCTTGAGTTGGGCAGGAACCGCTACGAAGGGACAGGGCGGGATCTGCTCAACAACCAAGAGGTCAAATTGATGTACCTGGGCGGCTGATCGGCCGCCCCCTTCCTCCTCCGCCCCCCGGGGCGGCCTCCTCGAATCCTCCGGCGGTGGGAACCCTCTTCCTCCTTGTGCTATAACAGCACAGTTTGCTGGGGGGAGAGCGGGAGGGTATGATCCGCGTCAAGATATGCGGCGTCACCACGATCGAGGACGCCCTGTTCGCCCTCGAGCATGGGGCGGACGCTTTGGGGCTGAATTTCGTGCCGGGGACGCCCAGGTTTCTCAAAGAAGAGGCCGCCCGGGCGCTGAGCGCCGCGCTTCCGCCTTTTGGCGTGCGGGTCGGCATCTTCGTGGATGAGCCGCCGGTGCGGGTGGAGGCGGTCGCCCGGCGGGTGGGCCTGGACGCCGTCCAACTCCACGGCGATGAATCCCCCGAAGAGTGCCGCTGGCTTGCCGAACGGGGCCTTCGGGTGATCCGGGGGCTTCGCGTCCGGGGCCAGGAAACCTTGGCGGAGGCCGATCGCTATCCCGGCTGCACCATTCTCCTCGACGCCTATGTTGAAGGGAGCCTCGGCGGCACCGGGAGAACGTTCGATTGGAGGCTGGCCCGTGAGTTGGCCGCGAGGCGCTCCGTGATTCTCTCGGGGGGGTTGCGGCCCGAGAACGTGGCCGAAGCCGTTCGCGAAGTCCGCCCCTACGGGGTGGACTCGAGCAGCGGCGTGGAGGGAAACACGCCGGGCCGGAAGGATCCGGATCGTGTGAGGCGCTTTATCGAGAACGCCCGCGCCGCCGATCTCCAGGATCCCGGAGGGAGATCATGACCACCGAGCCGTCCGCCGCCAAAGGGCGCTTCGGGGAGTTCGGGGGCCGGTACGTGCCCGAGACCCTCATGCCCGCCCTCGAGGAGCTCGAGGCGGCCTACGAGGCGGCCCGGGAGGACGCGGCCTTTCAGGCCGAGCTGGCGGAGTATCTGCAAAAATACGCCGGCCGTCCCACCCCCCTCTACCACGCCGCCCGCCTCTCGGAGGCATTGGGCCGGCTGAAGGTGTATCTCAAGCGCGAGGACCTCTGTCACACGGGCGCGCATAAGATCAACAACACCATCGCCCAGGTTCTCCTGGCGCGCAGGCTGGGCAAGAGCCGCATCATCGCTGAGACGGGCGCCGGCCAGCACGGGGTGGCCACGGCCACCGCCGCCGCCCTCTTTGGGCTTGAGTGCGACATCTATATGGGCGAGGAGGATATCGGCCGGCAGGCGCTCAACGTGTTCCGGATGCGCCTGCTCGGAGCTCGGGTCATCCCGGTCACCTCGGGGAGCCGGACGCTCAAGGACGCCACGAACGAGACGTTGCGCGACTGGACGGCTTCGGTCCGCACCACCCACTACATCATCGGATCGGTCGTGGGGCCGCATCCTTTCCCGCGGATGATCCGCGACTTCCAGTCCGTCATCGGCTGCGAGGCGCGCGGGCAGATTCTGGAGGCGGAGGGCCGGCTGCCTGATGCCTGCGTGGCCTGCGTGGGAGGAGGGAGCAACGCAATTGGTCTTTTCCATCCCTTCGTGGAGGATCGGGGGGTCGCGCTCATCGGGGTGGAGGCCGGAGGGAGAGGCCTCTCGACCGGCGAGCATGGCGCTTCGCTCACGGCCGGGCAGGTCGGGGTTCTGCACGGCAGCCGGAGCTACCTCCTCTACGACGAGGACGGCCAGATCCGGCCGACGCACTCGGTCTCGGCGGGGCTCGACTATCCGGGCGTTGGGCCTGAACACGCCCACCTCAAAACCTCGGGCCGGGCCCGCTATGTGACGGTGGAGGACCGGGAGGCCCTGCGCGCCTTCCGCAGGCTCTCCCTCTTGGAGGGGATAATCCCCGCGCTGGAGAGCGCCCACGCCATCGCCTACTTGGACGCCCTCGCCGAGGAGGCGGGCCGGGCCGGGAAGCGGAGAACGGTCGTGGTGTGCCTCTCGGGCCGGGGGGACAAGGACGTCCAGCAGGCGGAGGGGCTTCTGCAGGAGATGCTCGAGGACGGCGAGGGAGGAGCCGGCTGATGGAAGGCGCGGGCCGGTTCGACGCCTGTTTCGATCGCCTGCGATCGGAGGGCCGGGCGGGGCTCTTCCCTTTCGTGACCGCGGGGGACCCCGACCTCGCCTTCACCCGGAGCCTCGTTCCCGCGCTGGCCCATGCGGGGGCGGACGGCTTCGAGATTGGGGTGCCCTTCAGCGACCCCCTCGCCGACGGGCCGACCATCCAACGCTCGAGCATGCGGTCCCTGGCGGCCGGGACCCGCCTGCGCGATGTGATCGGGCTGGTGGCCCAGATGCGGGAGGAGCTCCCCGACCCCCCGATCGTGCTCATGACCTACTACAATCCGGTCATCGCCTTGGGGCTGGAGGCCTTCGCGCGCGAGGCGGCACGCGCCGGGGCGGACGCCGTCATCGTGCCCGATCTTCCCCCCGAGGAGGCCGGGGAGCTTCTTGGGGCGATGGAAGAATATCCGCTGGAGGCGATCTTCATGCTCGCGCCCACGAGCACCGACGAGCGTATCGACCTCGTCAACCGGGCGGGCGGCGGGTTCATCTATTACGTGGGCCATATGGGCGTGACCGGCGCCCGCGAGGCGCTGGACGCCAGTCTGCGGCGGACGCTCGAGCGCATCAACCGCATCAAGAGCCGTCCCGTGGTGGTGGGGTTTGGAATCAAGACGCCCGAGCAGGCAACGGACGTCGCTGAAAATGCCGATGGCGTCATCGTGGGAAGCGCACTCATCGACATCATGGAGGCCGAGAGGGGCCGGGAGGAGAAATTGCGGGCCGCCTGCCGGTTCGTCGGGGCCCTCCGGGAAGCGCTGGAGCGCTCGGCGACGGCGAGGTGACTTTTTTGTGGATGGCCGCGAGACCGTGCGGGCTGTGGGGGCGCAAAAGCCGGACAACCGGATGAGATGAAAGGGAATTAGCGTGTCGGAGCGAACCCTCTACGACAAAGTTTGGGACAGCCACACCGTCGCCATGCTCGATACGGGGCAGGACCAGATTTTCATCGGCCTTCACCTGATTCACGAAGTGACGACGCCCCAGGCGTTTGCCATGCTGAAGGATAGGGGATGGAAGGTCGCCTTCCCCGATAGGACCATAGCCACGGCGGACCACATCATCCCCACCCTGACGCAGATCCGGCCGTACCAGGACGAGCAGGCGGAGGCGATGATGTCCGCCCTGGAGCAGAACGTGGGAGAGTTCGGCATCCGGTTTTTGAGCTTGGATTCCGGCCGCCAGGGCATCGTCCACGTCATCGGCCCCGAGCTGGGGCTGAGCCAGCCGGGCATGACGATCGCCTGCGGGGACAGCCACACCAGCACGCACGGCGCCCTGGGGTCGCTGGCCTTCGGGATCGGCACGACGGAGGTGGGCCACGTCCTCGCGACCCAGACCCTCTCGCTCAACCGCTTGAAGGTGCGGCGGATAAACGTGAACGGCCGTCTGAAGAAGGGGGTTTATGCCAAGGATGTGATCCTGAGGATCATTCACGACCTGGGCATCAAGGGGGGTATCGGGCACGCCTACGAGTACGGGGGGGCGGTTTTCGATCAGATGGCCATGGAAGAGCGGATGACCGTCTGCAACATGAGCATTGAGGGGGGCGCGCGGATCGGCTACGTCAATCCTGACGAGACCACCTTCTCCTACCTGGAGGGCCGGGAATTCGCGCCCAAGGGGGAGGATTATCGGCGGGCCGTCGAATATTGGAAGTCCGTCGCCTCCGAGCCGGACGCCGTATATGACGCGGTCACCGAGATCGACGGAGAGGCCTTGGAGCCGATGGTGACATGGGGAATCAACCCCGGCCACTCGCTCGGCGTTTCGGGAAAGCTCCCGAAGCTGGAGGATTTCGCCGGCGAGGACCGGAAGACCGCCGAGCACGGCTATGCCTTCATGGGCCTCAAGCCCGGCGATCCCATCCAGGGGACGAAGATCGATGTCGCCTTCCTCGGATCCTGCACCAACTCCCGCATCTCCGATCTCCGGGAAGGGGCCAGGATATTGAAAGGCAAGAAAATCCATCCAAAGATCAAGATGCTGGTGGTTCCTGGATCGCAGAAGGTCAAGGCGCAGGCCGAGCGCGAGGGCCTGGACGAGATCTTCCGGGAGGCAGGCGCCGAGTGGCGGGGGGCGGGCTGCTCCATGTGCCTCGGCATGAACCCCGACAAGCTGGTCGGCGCCGAGCGGAGCATTTCGTCCTCGAACCGGAATTTCATCGGGAGGCAGGGGAGCCCCAAGGGGAGGACGCACCTGGGCAGCCCCGCCGTGGTCGCCGCCTCCGCGGTGGCGGGGTGCATCGCCGACCCCCGGGAATATTTGGAGTAATCTTCATGAAAAGCCAGAAGATCGTCCGGATACGCGGGAGGGCGATACCCCTTCCGGGGGATGACATCGATACGGACAGAATCACGCCGGCGAGATTCTTGAAGGCGATCACCTTCGAGGGAATTGAAAGAGCGCTCTTTTGCGACGAGCGCGAGACCCGGCCGGACCATCCTTTGGACATCCCGGCGCACAAGGGCGCCAAGATCATGTTCGTGGGGAGGAATTTCGGCTCGGGCTCCTCGCGCGAGCATGCTCCCCAGGCGATCCAGCGCTCCGGCATTGAGGTGCTGGTGGGGGTGTCGTTTGCCGAGATTTTTGCGGGAAATAGCTTCGCCATCGGGTTGCCCGCGGCGACGGCCTCCCCGGAGAGTATCGGGGAATTGATGGACCGGGCCCAAAAGCATCCCAAGACGGAATTTGTGGTGGACTTGGAGAAGTTGACGGTCAGTTGTGAGGGGGCGGCCTTTCCCATCGAGATCCAGGAAAACCAGAGGCGGTCCTTCCTGAGCGGGACGTGGGACATGTTGGCCAACTTGGAGGCGAATTTGCCCAAAGTCCGGGAGGTCGCCGAGGAACTTCCCTACGTTTCGGGATTCCGCTTATAGGATCCTTCGCTTGCCCGCTCAACGGACGAGGCCAAGCGAATTTTTCTCTGGAGACAAGGCGGGGATTTGAGCGCGTTTCGCATCGCCGTGCTTCCGGGGGACGGCATCGGGCAAGAAGTGGTGGCGCAGGCGCGTCGCGTCCTCGAAACCGCGGGGAGGCGCTTCGGCGTCGGCTTCGCCTTCGAGGAGGCGCTCTGCGGGGGGGCGGCCTGCGATGCGGTGGGCGAGCCCCTGCCCGGGGAGACCCTCCGCCTCTGCCGGCAGAGCGAGGCGGGCCTCTTCGGCGCCGTGGGGGGACCCAAGTGGGATCATCTCCCGAAGGAGAAACGGCCCGAGCAGGCCATCCTCCGCCTCCGCAAGGAGCTGGGGCTTTTCGCCAACCTGCGGCCCGCCTTGATGTTCGCTCCCCTGGTGGATGTCTCCTCCCTCAAGCCCGAGGTGGTCCGCGGCCTCGACCTTTTGGTCGTCCGCGAGGGGGTGGGCGGGATCTACTTCGGCCAGCCGAGGGGGATCGAACGCCTCGGATCCGGAGAGGAGCGGGCGGTGGACACCATGGTCTACACGACCTCCGAGATCCGCCGCATCGTGCGGCTGGCCTTCGAGCTCGCCTCCGTCCGGCGGAGGAAGGTCTGCTCGGTCGACAAGGAGAACGTCCTCGACAGCAGCCGCCTCTGGCGCCGGGTGGCGGGCGAGGTGGGGAGGGAGTTCCCCGGGGTTGAGTTGTCCCACATGTACGTGGACAATGCCTCGATGCAGCTCATCCGGGACCCGCTCCAGTTCGACGTCATCGTGACGGAGAACATGTTCGGCGACATCTTGAGCGACGCGGCCTCCATGCTGACCGGCTCGATCGGCATGCTGGCCTCGGCCAACTTGAACGAGGCGGGCTTCGGCCTCTATGAGCCGGTCCACGGGACGGCTCCGGACATCGCGGGCCAGGACAAGGCGAACCCCATCGCCGCCATCATGTCGGCCGCCATGCTGTGCCGCTACTCCCTGAAGCGGGCCGACCTCGCCGAGGCCATCGAGGGGGCCGTCGCCCGCGCCCTGGAGGAGGGGTGCCGCACGGCCGACATTTATACGCGGGGGACGAGGCGGATGGGCTGCGAGGAGATGGGCGCGCGCATCGCGGATCTGGCGGGAGCCGGGACGTGAGAGATCTCCGGGTCGCCGTGGCCGGCGCCACGGGCGCCGTGGGCCGGGAGATGCTCAAAATCCTCGCCGAGCGCCGCTTCCCGGCGCGGGAAGTGATCGCCTTGGCGAGCGAGCGCAGCGAGGGGAAGAAGGTCCCCTACGCCGGCGGGGAGCTGCGGGTCGAGCGGCTGACGCACGAGTCCTTCGAGGGGGTGGACCTCGCCCTCTTCTCGGCGGGCGCCTCCCGGTCGCTGGAGTTCGCTCCCTCCGCCGTGCGCGACGGGGCGACCGTGGTGGACAACTCCAGCGCCTTCCGAATGGACCCGAAGGTGCCCCTCGTGGTCCCCGAGGTGAACCCCGATGCGCTCCACTCCCACGAGGGGATCATCGCCAACCCCAACTGCTCCACCATCCAGATGGTGGCCGCCCTCAAGCCCCTGCACGACGCCGCCCGCATCCACCGCATCGTGGTGAGCACCTATCAGGCCGTGAGCGGGGCGGGCCAGGGCGCCATCGATGAGCTGGCGCGGCAGGTCGAGGCCCACCGGCGCTCCCGGCCGGCCGAGCCGTCCAAGATGCCCCATCCGATCGCCTTCAACTGTCTGCCCCAGATCGACGTGTTCCTGGAAGAGGGGGAAACGAAGGAAGAGCGGAAGATGGCGGATGAGACGCGGAAGATCCTCGGGGAGCCGGACCTTATGATCAGCGCCACGTGCGTCCGCGTGTCGGTCTTCAACGGCCACTCCGAGTCGGTGAACGTGGAGTTCGAGCGCCCCCTTTCGCCCGAGGAGGCGCGTGCGCTTCTGGCCCGGGCGCCGGGCATCCAGGTCGTGGATGACCCGAGGATGTCCGCCTATCCGATGCCGCTCATGGCCTCGGGCCGCGACCCGATCTTCGTCGGGCGGGTGCGGCGCGACCCCTCGGCCCCGAACGCCCTGAACCTGTGGATCGTCGCGGACAACCTCCGCAAGGGCGCCGCGCTGAATGCGGTGCAGGTGGGGGAGCTCTTGGTCGCCAAGGGGCTTCTGCGGGCCGCTTAGGGGGCGGCCGCTGCGGCCGCGTCGGGAGGGCAATGGCTGTTGGCTGAGGCGGCGATCGGGGTGATCGGCGGGAGCGGCCTCTACGCGATGGCCGAGTTGGCCGAGGTGCAGGAGGTCGCTCTCGACACTCCCTTCGGGCGCCCCTCGGCCCCTTATGTGCTGGGGACCCTCTCGGGTAAGCGGCTTGCCTTCCTGCCCCGCCACGGGCGCGGGCACGTCCTCACGCCGGGCGAGATTCCCTTCCGCGCGAACATCTACGGGTTCAAGCAGCTGGGCTGCCAGTGGCTGATCTCGGTCAGCGCGGTCGGGAGCCTGAAGGAGGAGTTCGCGCCCTTGCACCTGGTGGTGCCTGACCAGTTGATCGACCGGACCAGGCAGCGGGAAAGCACCTTTTTTGACGAAGGAATGGTGGTCCACGTAGGGT
>CAYMWZ010000133.1:0-7906 GCA_964394385.1 uncultured Nitrospinaceae bacterium
CGCGGATGATCTCCTTCAGCTTGTGGGGGACGTTCCCCCCGGCGGGGGACATGTGCATGGCCGCGAAGAGGGCCTTCGCGTAGTCGGGGGCGCGGGCGAGGATTTGCAGGAAAAGGGGGTCCGGCGCCTGGAGCTCCTCGCACTGGGCGAGCATCTTCTTGAGCTTGGCGTCCTCGATCTTCTCCGGGGGGAGGGGCTCGATGACCGGCACGGCCGCTACTCCCCCCCGTCCCCCGAGGCGGCGCGCTCGGCCGGGCCCCGCAGGTGCGAGACCGGGCGGGAGCCGTAGATGCGGCGCGACTCCTCTTGGCTGACGAGCCTCCCGTCCGGAGAGAACATGGGATAGAAGTCGAGCGTCCGGAAGAACGTGTGGTAGCCCACGTTGAAGCCGATGAAGGTGCCGAGCTCGACGATCTCCTCCTCCGAGAAGTGCTCCCTCAGCTTCCCGTAGAAGGCCGCGTCGATCTTCTCGGGCGCGAACTGCATCAGCTCGCTGTACTCGAGGGCGACTTTCTCGGCCTTGGTGAACTTGTCGCTCCCGCGCCAGTTCTCGATGCCCTCGTCGATCAGCTCCTCCGTGAGGCCCATCCGCTTCGCCGAAGCGGACCGGACGTTCCCTCAGTAGTTGCACTCGGCCGCGCGGGAGAGCTGGACCCGGATGATCTCCTTGAGCTTGTGGTCGATCTTCCCGGTGTTGAAGACCGTGCCCCAGGCGATGTACATCGCCTTGGAGAGGTCGGGGTTGTGCCCCTGCATTGCGTGGAAGGCCGGGTCCGGCGCCCGGTGCTTGAGGCACTTGTTGACGAAGGGGGCGAGCTTCGACTTCTTCAGATACTCAATGTCCAGCATGGTGATGTTGGGCATGGGCCGAATCCTCCTGCCGGGCCCGCCGCGCGCCGGCTAAAGACTCGCGAATCAGCGGCGGCGCAAAGCGTCGGCCGTTGGATGTGTTCCAGCCGGAACGCTCCCTAAGCTGCTCGCAGGGGAGCCAAATCTGACCGGCTTACCGGCGGCAGGCCAAGATTGTGCAGAACCTTGTTGAGAGCGGCGACCTTAAGCATCGCAGGTGCGGTGATTTCGATGCCGATCGGCTTTCCACTACGATTAAAGTCAATGACCAGCCCGGGTTCAGCCTTGGAGGTGCTGTAGCTCTTTTCTTGCGCTCGCCGCGGCAGGTAGAGGTAGGCTGCAATTGGCCTGCCCTGCCGAAAAGTTACCTCTAGATAAGGCTCCGTCATCTTAGCGTTCCCAGACCGGGTATGCGGTCACGACGACCAGCAGCTTGGCGCCAAAGTCCGGCTCGACAATTACTTCCCAAAGACGCCGACGATGCCGGGTCAGAATGATCCAACGTCCTTCCACGACATCACCACGATACGATACGGCACGGTCAAGCATAGCTCTTAAATCGACCTCAGTAAACCGGCGATCCTCCATGCGCTTGAGCAGGTGGGGAGTGAACTCGATCTCCCACTCCCACCATTCCGGCCAGCTTCCTGTCTTCAGATCTTAACTCCATTTGGCTGGGCAGCAAGTTGACCGTGATTGTTCTTGGTTAACGTTCGCGGTGACCCGACGCCGAAAGCCGGAGCGGGGCGCGAGAGGTGGCCCAAGGGTGTCGGCTCTGGAGCGTCGTAGGGCGACCAATCAGCCGGACTGGCGAACAATGATGCGGTGCTCATCAACAGCCCGACATAGCTCGGTGAGCCGATACATGCCGTTGACGATGGCGAAGCCAAGGACGCAGCAGACGAGCGACCAAGATAGAACAGACAAGGAGAAGCCACCGAAAATCTGGACGAGGCCCCACACACCCTCGTAGAAAGTGAGGTAACACCCGAGCCCATATGGAATGAACGCTCCGAAACCTACCAACATTCGGAAGACACTACGGTTCGGCGGCGCACCGTCGCTGGGCGTAAGCAGCGGGTGAAGAAAAAGCACTGGGAGACAGACAAGAGAAGCCAGGATGACAAGAACCTCGCGGTGACCAAATGCGTGAATGAAGGATGCGCCAAGGAAGAGTGCCGCCGTCACCGCGAGGGCGAACGCTGGTTTCGAGTAGATACGCCCCGCCTCGAAGGCAAACTGCTTGCCGTTGATCTCGGGTGCCAAAGCAGGACCTTTAGGTTCCGGCACCGGACCTTCCTTGTTTGCTGCCTAACTATTGATCCTGGTGGATCCAAATATCATCCCGGCCGACCCGCATAATCCCCCGTTTCCCCCCTGCGGTGATCCCGCGCATCCGGCCCAGCAGACTGTGAAAGCCCCGGCAGCCACGGGGGGAGACGGGGCTCGCCACGCGGATCTCCCTCTCAGCCCCCGGCGTGGCGGCGCCTGAGGGCCGACTCGAGGACGGAGGCGATCCGGTCCGCCTCCTCCTCCCTGAGGATGAGGGGCGGGCTGATGGTCACCGTGTTCGCGGGGCCGTCGGCCCAGCCCGCGTTCTTGCCGAAGAGCACCCCCTCCTCCCTCGCATGCTTGAGAACGCGGGAGGTGGCGTCGCTGTTCAGGGGATCCCCGTTCTCCTCGACGAGCTCCACCCCCCAGATGAGGCCCACCCCCCGCACGTCCCCGACGGAGGGCAGGTCGCGCAGCCGGTTGAGGGCCGCCCCGAGGCGGGCGCCCACCCGGCGCGCGTTGGCGGGGAGGTCCTCCCCCAGGAGGATCTCCAGGTTCTTGAGGGAGGCCGCGCAGGCGGCGGGGTGGCCGCCGTAGGTGTTGATCTGGAGAAACCCCGGGTCCCCCTCGGCGTTCAGGCTCTGGAACACCTCCTCCGTGACCGCGGTCGCCCCGATGGGGAGGTAGGCGCTGCTCAGGCCCTTGGCCAGGGTCATGATGTCGGGCCGGAACCCGTAGAGGTCGGAGGCGAAGAGACCGCCCGTCCTCCCGAAGCCGGTGATCACCTCGTCCGAGATCACGAGCACGCCGTAGCGGGTGCAGATCTCGCGCATGCGCTTCAAGTAGTCGGCCGGGGGCGGGATGACCCCCCCACCCCCGATCACGGGCTCGGCGATGAAGGCGGCCACCGTGTCGGGCCCCTGGTAGCGGATGACGGCCTCGAGCTCCTCGGCGCAGCGCCCGGCCAGCTCCTCCTCGGTCTTGGCGCCCGAGCGGTAGAAGTAGGGCGCCTGGACGTGGATGACGCCCGGCAGGAGGGGCTCGAACGGGCGCCGCCGGTGGGTCTGGCCCGTGAGGCTCACGCCGCCCAGGGTGGCCCCGTGGTAGCCCTGGTAGCGGGCGATGATCTTGTAGCGGCCCCCGTTCTTGCGGCCCCAGGCGCGGGCGATCTTGACGGCGGTGTCCACCGCCTCCGAGCCGCTGTTCACGAACCAGACGCGGTCCACTCCCCCGGGCAGGATCTCGGCCAGCTTGGCGGCGAGCCGCGCGGCGGGGGGGTTGATCTGGGTCAGGGGATAGTAGGAGAGCTCGAGCATCTGCCGGTAGGCGGCCTCTGCCACCTCCTTCCGCCCGTAGCCGATGTTCACGCACCAGAGGCCCGCCATGGCGTCGAGGTACTCCCGCCCCTCGGCGTCGGTCAGGGTCGAGCCCTGGCCCTTGACCATGACGCTGAGCGGGCTCCCCTCCAGGCTCCTGTGGTTGAGGAGGGGGTGCCAGACGTGGGCCCGGTCCAGCTCCCGGAGGGCCTCCACCCCGGCGCCTGCCAGTGACGTCGCGGGATTCATGGTTCCTCCCCTCGATGCCGCGCTTTTCGGCCCTGAGAATCATCCGGCCCGAAGAAAACCATCATAGGCCCGGCCCCCCGGCGAGGCAAACGCCGGGACCCCACAGGGACGCCAAGGGGCCTTTGGCTAGTAGAGGGCGTAGCGGGGTTTCTCGGCTTGGATCTCGAAGCGCTGGCGCCCGATCTTCTGGATCTCGCCCTCCACGACGTCCCCGGGCTTGAGGTATTTCCCCCAGGAGGCGGCGTTGCCCGCGGGCGAGCCCGTGCCGATGACGTCCCCGGGCCGCAGCGTCGCGATCGAGGAGAGGTAGGCGATCTGCTCCTCGACCTTCCACACCATGTCCCCGGTGGTGGCGTTCTGGCGGAGCTGGCCGTTCACCCAGAGCTTTAGCCTGAGCGCGTGGGGGTCGAGGCCCTTCTCCGGGAGCAGAACGTAGGGCCCCAGGGGGGCGAAGCCGTCGGGGGCCTTCATGGCGTACCAGTCGATGAACTTGCCCCCGCCCAGGCTCCCGCGGTCGCTCATGTCGTTGAAGAGGGTGTAGCCCCCCACGTGGCTCGTGGCCTTCTCCTCGGGGATGTGGCGCCCCCCCCGGCCGATCACCACCGCGAGCTCCAGCTCGTAGTCGAGCTTCTTCATCGAGGGGGGCACCACGACCGGATCGAAGGGCCCGTTCACCGAGGTCGAGGGCTTGAGGAAGCAGTAGAGGGGGAGCTCCTCCTTGAATTCCTCGATCTTCTTTTGGGCCATCTCGGCCGCGTGGGCGGCGTAGTTTCTCGCCATGCAGAAGAGCGTCCGCGGGATGACGGGGGGGAGGAGCTTCACCTCCCCGGGCTCGTAGGCGACGCGCATCCCGTCGAAGAGGATCTCCCTCCGCTTGTTCCTCCTCTGGTGGGCGCGCAGCGCCGCCAGGGCGTCCTCGGCCAGCTCGCGGCTCATCTCGAGGTCGGCGATGAAATCCTCGCAGGTGGCCGGGGCCTCGAACTCGGCGTGCGCCATCGCCTCGATGGGGGAAAGGTCCACGAGCGAGAGGGCGTAGGCCAGCTTCAAGTCGGCGATCTTCTCCCCGAAGAGGAGGCCCGCGCGGGGGTCCCCGCCCAGGCTGAAGGTGCAGATGCGCATGGCGTCGGGCTCCCTGAGAGGAAGGGCTCGGCTCGGAAATCATCCGGAGGAGGCGATCATACCACTCCGGGGGAGGGATGACAGCCGCGGGGCCTCAGATGGAGTCGCCGCGGGGCCTCAGGAGCTGGCAGCCGTTGATCCTCCACGAGCCGTCCGGCTGGCGCTCCATGAAGTAGAGGGCGATCACGGGCGCCCCCTCGGGGTCCAGGACGAGCACCTGCTGGACCGGCTCCCCCTGGAGGAGGTGGATCTCCTGGAACTCGACCGAGCGGGGCCGGTAGACGGGCCGGTATCCCTCCCGGACCATCTCCATGAAGCGCGCGGGGGTCTGGAACCTCTCCCGGATGGCGGGCGAGGCGAAGGAGAAGGCGGCCGCCGCGTCGTCGCGCCGGAAGGCGGCGATCTGACGCTCGATGACCGCCCGGATGGCCTCGCGATCCCCCGCCCCGAGCTCCTGGGCGAGGGCCGGAGGAGAAAGCGCGGCGGCCGAGAGCGCCGCGAGGAACAGGGCCGTCCGGGCGATCCGGATCATCTCCGCTTTCCCCTGGAGGGCGCGCCAAGCGCCCTCCCAGTATAGCGCGCGGCGGCCCTCACCGCAGCGCGGCCAAACACCCGGCGCTGTCCGGGTCGGGCGCCTCGGGGCCGTCGGGCCGCGGGTTGGCCAGCTCGACGAAGCGCGCCCTGCGGCAGAGGGCGCCGAACACGCCCCCCGTGGCGAAGCAGCGGAAGACCTCGCCCGTCCGGAGGTCCAGCCGCCAGGCGTTCGCCACCGTCTGGCCGGGCGTGGCCGCGATCTGGTAGCGGACGCCGGCGGCGGGGGGCGGCTCCGCGGGTTGGGTCCGGGCGTGGTTCGACAGGAGGAACGTCCCCGCGGCGATGGCCGCAGAGATGACGACGGCGTGGGGCATGTCCATCTTCATCCTCTCTCCTCGGGACGGGAACGGAAGCAAGGCGCGGCCGCCCGTCGCGCGGGCGGGCTCATAGAAACCGCTCATAGAACACTTTACGGAGAACCCGGGGGATTTATTCCGCCCGCGGGCGGCTCAAGGCCGCCGCTTCGTGTGGCGGGCCAGGAAATCCAGGATGAGCCGCTGGGCCTCGGCGTCGTGAGCGAGGTTGTGGTCGCTCCCCGGGAAGAGGTGGAACTCGATGGGGATCCCGCGGCCGCGGGCGCGCTCCTCGCAACCGCGCGGGGAGCGGCCGCGGAGCCAGGGGTCCCTCTCCGAGTAGAGGGAGATGACGGGCGCCGCCGGAGGCGCCCGGAGGCCGAGCTGGCAGATCGAGCCGGTGATGACGCGGGCCTTGAAATCCGCTCCCTCGTAGGCGGCCGCGGCCGAGCCGCCCTGGCTGTGCCCCATGAGGAAGAGGTTTTCCCGGTCCACCCAGGGGAGCTCGGCGAGGCGCCGGGCGGCGTGGCGGATTTCCTCCTGGCGCATCTCGGCCACGCGCCGGAAGGGCGCCCCGGGGATGCCGGAATGGCGCCGGGGGTCGCAGGTCGAGGGGCGGTCTCTTCGGGCGAAGCTGTCGGGGGCGAGGACGGCGTAGCCCGAGCGCGCGAGGAGCTGCATGTAGGCCCAGTTGGCGGCCCCCATCCCGGAGCACCCGTGGAGGAAGAGGACGGCCGGGAGCCTCGTCCCCGGCGGGAGGCCCGCCAGGGCGGAGCGGACGGCGGCCTCGTCCATGCGCCCGGTGATGAAATCCTCCCGCCCCCGGGCGATGAAGACGGCGGCCCGCTCCCAAGTCCTTTGGACCTCGGCCCCGGTGCCCTCCCCTCCGGCGCCCGGGGAGGGCGCGGCGCAGCCCGCCAAGGCGCACATCCCCAAAATCACGAAGCCCGCCCGGCCCAAAAACCGCCTTGCCCCCCCCATCGCCTGCCCCCCGGATTGTGGCGGAACCCCGGTTGATTTATCCTCTCCTCATCGGCTGGACCCCTCAACCTCCCGCCGGCGGCAGGAGGCGATCTCCCGCCCCCGCCGGGATACCTCCTCGGAGGAACCCCCCCATGTACCGCAAGCTCCTTCTTTGTCTGGCGGCGGCACTTCTCCTCGCGGTGCCGAGCGCCCAGGCCGCCCGAGGCACCGTCACCATCGCCATCAACGGCGAGCCGGAGACCATGGACCCCCACGTCTACTCCAGCTTCATCGGCGCCATGGTCTGGCCATGGTCGTCGGACAAGCTCTTGATCCCCGACACCAAGACCGGCGAGATCGTCCCCTGGCTGGCCGAGAAGTACGAGCGCCTGGATTCGAGGCGGATCAAATTCACCCTCCGCGAGGGCGCCAAGTTCAGCGACGGCTCCCCGGTCACCTCCGAGGCCGTGAAGTTCTCCATCGGCCGGATCGTGGACCCCGACAACAGGAGCTACCAGAGGACGTACTGGAATGATTTCGACCGGATCGAGGTCCTGGACAGCCGCAATTTCATCTTCCAAATGAAAGTGCCCGACAACGGCCTCATCAGGCGCCTCGCGGGCTGGGGCCACATCATCTCCCTCGCCAACAGGGGCAAGACCCCGGCCGAAGTCTCCCGCAACCTCATCTCCGGCGGCCCCTACATCCCCAAGAACTGGACCAAGGGCCAGCGGTATGAGTTCGAGGCGAACCCCACCTGGTGGGCGAACCCCATGTTCCCCAACCGGCCCCAGCGGGTGGTCATGCGCCCCATCGTGGAGGCCACCACGCGCGTGAAGGCGCTCCTGGCCGAGGAGATCGACATCGCCCACAAGGTGCTGCCCCACTTCATCCCTCAGATCAAGCAGAACCCCAAGCTGGACGTCGTCTCCAAGTCCTCCGTGCGCATCGCCTACATCGGATTCTTCAGCACGCACGGCGGGCCCTTCGCGGACGCTCGCGTGAGAAGGGCCGCAAACTACGCCCTGGACGGCGAGTCCATGTACAAGACCTTCCTCGCGGGCTACGCCGAACCGGTCCACCAGATGTTCCATCCATGGTCCCAGTTCGGCTACAACCCGGCGAAGCGCTGGTACGGCTTCGACCTGGCCAAGGCCCGGCAGCTCATGAAGGAGGCCGGCTACGAGAAGGGCTTTAAGGCCGACCTCATCAGCCCGGACGGGAACTCCCCCTTCGACCGGGAGAGCTGCG
>CAYMWZ010000134.1:0-7867 GCA_964394385.1 uncultured Nitrospinaceae bacterium
CCGTCATGAAGAATCCCTGCCGGAAATGCACCAGGAAGGCGGCCCCGGCCATGATCGGGATGTTGAAGAGCGCCCCCAGGCGGGCGTAGAAGCCCAGCGCCAGCAGCGCCCCGCCCGCCAAGTGGCCAAGCACCACGGCCCATGCCGAGAGCCCGGGAAAGGGAACTCCCATGTTGGCGTTCAGGCGGGCGAGGTTCTCGACCCCGAACACCGCCCACCCGTAATAAGCGTGAAGAAGGTAGTACACCCCGAGGGCGACCCGGAGGAGGGTGATGCCGTACTCCTTATACCGGTCCCATCCCGTCCTCATTCCGCTCTCTCCCCATGATGGGCGGGCGCGCAGGAACCCTCCGGAGGGGGCGGCGGGCGCCTGTCATTTTGGCCCAAGAGGCGGGCCGATGCCAGGCAAACCCCGCGGAGAGCTCCCGCGACAGAACCCCCCGGCGCGGGGGGATCTCGCCGTTTCCGCCCGAAGGCGCGTAGGATACAATCCCGCATGACATTTCGTCACTTTGGCGGCGGAGGAAATTTTCCCGCTCTCCCGCGCGTTCGAGCCCCCATGACGGGGAGGACTCCGGCTCCGACCCCGGCCAGGAACGAGGAGAAGCCTCCCATGACCTCCGCGCACAGAATCCTCCGGGCCGCCGGAGGGGGGGACCCTCGATGAACCTCAAGCACGTCATCCGCACCGTGGTCGCCGGCGGGCTGGCGGGGGCGGTCGTCTTCTGGCTCTACCAGGTGACGTTCCAGGGAGCCACCATCCCGGCCTTCATCGGCGGGCAGATCGTCAGCCAAGGGAAATACTCCCTCTCCCCCTCCCTCGTGGGCTGGGCGGTTCACCTTTGGGTGAGCTTCTCCTACGCGGCCCTGCTCACCCTGATCTTGCAGATTCCCTTCTCCTCATCGCTCGCCCTCAATCGCGGCATCGGCCTGGCGGCCGGGCTCATCCTGGGCTGGGCGACCAACAAGATCGCCCCCCCCGCCATTCAGGTCACCATCAGCCTCCTGAGCGGAAAGGGCTTCCCCTCCCCCTTGTGGGACCTCAACCCGAGCGCGGGGCATGCGTTCTGGAACCATCTCCTCTTCTTCGTGGTCGTCTGGCTGGTGGAGGCGGGGCTCCGCCTCCGGCCCCAAGAGGGCGCCCCCCGCGCGCCCCGGGCGGCCTGAACATTCCGCCGGGACCCGCACCCTTGTCCGGAGAATCGCCGAGAGCCCGGGCGTCCGAAAAGGAGCCGGCGGCGGATCCCCGCGCGGAGGTCCCGCGGGCCGGAGGCGAAGGGAGGCTCTCCGCCAAGAACCTGATCCCCCTGGCGGTCTTCGCCCTGGGCCTCGGGGTGTTCTTCCTCGCCGGGCTGAACCGCTATCTCACTCTCGAGGCGCTGCGGGAGCACCACGGGCTGCTCGAGGAGTGGGTCCGGAACGCGGGCTCGGCCGGCGTCCTCGCCTACATCGCCATCTACGCCGCGGCCATCGCCTTCTCCGTCCCCGGGGGCGCGGTGATGAGCATCACGGGGGGCTTCCTCTTCGGCTCCCTGTGGGGGACGCTCTACATCCTCATCGGCGCCACCCTGGGCGCCACCATCCTCTTCTCCGCGGCCAAGACCTCCCTGGGCGACCCCCTCCGCGCCCGGGCGGGCCCCTGGATGCGGAGGATGGAGGCAGGGTTCCGGGAGAACGCCCTGAGCTACCTCCTGGTGCTCCGGCTGGTTCCCCTGTTCCCCTTCTTCGTCGTGAACCTGGTCCCCGCCTTCCTGGGCGTCCCCCTCTCCACCTACGTCGTCGGCACGTTCGTGGGGATCATCCCTGGCGCCTTCGTGTTCGCCTCGGTCGGCGCCGGGCTGGGGAGCGTCCTCAAGGCGGGCCGCGAGTTCCGCCTGGAGGGAATCTTCACCCCCCAGATTCTCACCGCCCTCGTCGGGCTGGCCGTCCTCGTCCTGATCCCCGTTGCCTACAAGAAGCTCCGGGGCCCCAGGACCTGAACCGCCGCCGGGCCAGGAGAGCCTCATGAGCGCAGTGGACCTCCAGCCGAAAGACGCCCACAACGAGCGGCTCCTCGCCAATGCCCGCCCCGCCGGGTGGCGGAACCCGCCGCCCCGGGGAACCTACAACCTGGCCGTGATCGGCGCGGGCCCGGCCGGGCTCGTGGCGGCAGGAGGAGGCGCGGCCCTCGGGGCCCGGGTCGCCCTCATCGAGAAGTACTTGATGGGCGGGGACTGCCTCAACTTCGGCTGCGTCCCCAGCAAGGGGCTCATCCGCAGCGCGCGCGCCTGGGCCGACGCGGCGAGGGCCTCCCGAATGGGGGTGCGCCTCCCGGGCGGTCCCGCCGCCGACTTCCCGGCAGTCATGGAGCGGGTGCGCGGGGTCCGCGCCGAGATCAGCCACCACGACTCGGTCCAGCGCTTCGCCGGGCTCGGGGTGGACGTCCACCTCGGGGAGGGGCGCTTCACCGGCCCGCGGACCATCGAGGTGGGGGGGCAAACCCTCCGCTTCTCCAAGGCGCTCATCGCCACGGGCAGCCGGCCCTCTATCCCGCCCATCCCCGGCCTCGCCGAGGCGGGCTATCTGACCAACGAGACGGTCTTCAGCCTGACGGAGCGGCCCCGCCGGCTGGCCGTCGTCGGGGGGGGCCCCATCGGCTGCGAGATGGCCCAGGCCTTCCGCCGGCTGGGGGCCGAAGTCGTCCTCATCGAGATCGCCGACCGGCTCATCCTCAAGGACGACCCCGAAGCCGCCGCCCTCCTCCTCGAATCCCTGCGGCGGGACGGGGTGGAAGTCCTCCTCTCTGCCCAGATCGCCGGCGTCGAGAAGCGCGGGGATGAGAAGAGGATCCGCCTCGCCGGGGGGAGGGAGATCCCGGCCGAGGAGATCCTCGTGGCGGCGGGGCGCGCTCCCAACGTCGGCGGGCTCGGCCTGGAGGCCGCGGGGGTGGAGTTCGACCCCAAGGGCGGGATCCGCGTGGACGACCGCCTCAGGACCACCAACCGGCGCATTTTCGCCGCGGGGGACGTCTGCTCGAGATACCAGTTCACCCACGCGGCGGACTTCATGGCGCGGGCCGTCCTGGCCAACGCGCTCTTCATGGGCCGCCAGAGGGCCTCGGCCCTCGTCATCCCCTGGTGCACCTACACCGACCCCGAGGTGGCCTCGGTCGGGATGAGCGAGGCGGAGGCGGCGGCCGCGGGAACCGAAACCCGCGCCTTCAAGCAGCCCCTCGAGGAGGTGGACCGGGCCCTCCTGGACGGGGAGGCGGAGGGGTTCGCCAAGGTGGTGGTCAAGCGAGGGACGGACCAAATCCTCGGAGCCACCGTGGTGGCCCGGAACGCGGGCGACATGATCGGCCTCTACGCCCTGGCCATCCAGAACAGGCTGGGCCTTGGCGCCCTCGCCAGGCTCATCCTGCCCTACCCCACCCAGGCCGAGGCCGTCCGCAAGACGGGAGACCTCTACCTCCGCTCCCGGCTGACCCCCCGGGTGAGGGGATGGCTCTCGCTCTGGATGAGGTGGCAGCGCGGAGGCGACTAGCGCCCCGGGCCTCCCCGCGGGATCACCGGAAGTATTCCAGATCCTCCTTCTTGGGCTTCCACTCCTTGTTGCTCGGCCACTCCTTGGTGCGCGAGACCATGTCCTCCCCGCACCGCACGCGGAAGAGGAGCGTGCGCTCCGGCCCGTTGGTGTACTCGTGCGGCTCGCCCGGGGGGTGCACGATGAACTCGCCGGGCGACACCTTGGCCGTCTGGTCCGGCGTCTTCATGTTTCCGCCCCCCGTGAAGCAGAAGTAGATCTCCGTGGCGTTCGGATGGGCGTGGTAGGGGCTCACGTGGCCCGGCTCCCAGCAAGCCACCGTCACGTCCACCCGGCCGAACCGGCTCTCGAACTTGCCCAAAACCTTCTCCACGTGGCGCCTGGGGTTGAACTCCTGCTCCTTGAGCAAACTGAAGATGTGCATTTGTCCTCCCTCTTAAGGATCTAGCCGCCTCCGGCCCCTGCCGATCGCCTATTTCATCCGGTGCGCGACGTCGTGGAGGCTCCCCCCCTCCTCCTCGGGGAGGCCCTCGTAGCTCTCCACCACCTGGAGCAGGCGCTGCTGGGTGACCCCATCGCGCATCCGCTTGAGGTTCATCCCCTCCACCTTGGCGATGGCCACCTCGGCCAGGCTGAAGATGAGGTTCCCCGCCTCCAGGTGGCCGCCGAAGCTCTCGGTGGGCGTGCAGAGCGCCACGTGGGCATGCACGTGGTAGTCCGCGATGACGCCGCTGATGGCGAGGATCTCAATCCCCTCGGAGCGATCGATCTTGTAGAACTCCTTCGGCGGGAACTTGTCCGTCGCGGTCCCGCTCACCACCGCCCGCGAGACGCTGCCAAAGCCCGTGAGGATGACCCCGTTGCGGATCCCCTCCTCCCGGCAGATGCGCGTCAGCCCCTCCAGGAGATCCTCCCCCACCTCGAGCCGCACGACCACCGTCTCCCCCAGCGAACCGCCTCTGCCCACGATCATGGCTTGCCCTCCCGGCGCCTCAGGCCGCGGCGAACTCCTCGCAGATGGCGGCCATGTACTTCGCCCCCTCGATCAGGTGCTCGACCTTCAGGTTCTCGTTCGCGCTGTGGGTCCGCGCCGTGATGTAGCCCACCCCCGTGCTGACGAGGGGGAGCCCCAGATTGCGGATGACGATCCAGGTGGGCGTGCCTCCGCTCCCGAAGGGGTTGACGACGGGCTCCGCCCCGTAGACCCGCCGCGAGGCGCGCTCGCACGCCCTGACCACCGCGCTCTCCGGGTCGCTCTTGGCGGGGTAGGACTTGAAGAGAAGCTCCACCTCGATGTCCCCGAAGCCGCGCCTGTCGAGGTGGCGGCGGACGCAGTCGCGGATCTTCTCCGGATCCTGGTTCACCACGAGGCGGCAGTCCACCTTTGCCCGGGCCCTCCCGGAGACGATGGTCTTGACGCCCTCGCCCGTGTAGCCCGCGTCCAGGCCGGCGATGTTGAAGGAGGGGTTCGTCAGGTGCCGCCGGGGGAGCTCATCATCCGGCAAGTCCAGGACGAACCGCCTGAGGGCGAACTTCCGCCTGCGGCCCTCCCCGTCGTAGGGCTTGAGCCGCCGCACATGCGCTTCCTCCTTCTCGGTCAGGGGCACCACGTCATCGTAGAACCCCTCCACGAGCACGCGCTCGTCCTGGCCCTTCATGGTCGAGAGCGCCCAGACGAGGCGCCAGGCGGCGTTCTCGTAGATCTGGGCGTGGCTGCTGTGGAAATCCACGTTCGCCGTCCGGCACCTTAGCTCCAGGTAGCAGAGCCCCTTGTTCCCCAGGGAGAGGACGGGGGCGTCCTCGCGGAAGGTGTCCTCCCAGATGCACCCGTCGGCGGCGAGGAGGTCCCGGTTCGCCAGGACGAAGGGCTCGAGCGAGAGGCTCCCGATCTCCTCCTCCCCCTCGATGAGGTACTTGACCGTCAAGGGGAGCTCCCCGCGCACGGCGAGGAAGGCCTCGAAGGCGGCCAGGCGGCTCATGATGTTGCCCTTGTTGTCCGTGGCCCCCCGCGCGATGACGTGGCCGTCCACCACGCACGCCTCGAAGGGCGGGCTCGTCCACTCGCCCAGGGGCTCGGGGGGCTGGACGTCGTAGTGGTTGTAGAAGAGAAGCGTCCTCCGCCCCGCGCCGGGAAGAACGCCCGTCACGATGGGATGGCCGGGGGTCTTGTGGAGGACCGCCCGGAAGCCCGTCCGCTCGAGGCGCCGGCGGACGAGGGCGGCCATCTCCTCGATCCCCACCCGGGTGGTGGAGATGCTCGGCTGGCGGCAGAGCTCCTGGAGGTCCGCCACGATCCGCTCGGCGTTCTGGTCGATCCAGGCGAAGACGGCGCTCAGATCCCGGCCTGCCCCCATGGCGGCTCTCCCCCCTCGGGCGGGAGCGGCCCGCCCCTCCCTCCCCGGCGCGGTTTGACGAAGACCCGTGGAGCGAAGATATGATCCCCGGGCCGGTCCATCAACCGATCTTCTGCACCCGTCGAAGAGGAGCCCCCCGCCGCGGCCGGCGGGCGGCCGAACCGCGAGGAGCGCGCACGATGCCCGAGGCCCCGGCCAACACCAACTGGTTCACCTACTTCCCGAAGGACTACCGCTGGTCCGCCGCCATCTGCGGGATGGTCTCGGGGGCGCGGTGGGGAGCGTCAGAGATCGGCGAGGTCGACCAGGTGGGCCGCCGCCTCGCGAAGCGGCTGGGAGACGACGCGCACTGGTTCCGGGAATGGACCCGGATGGGGGACACCGTCCGCGCCCTGGGCTTCGCCGCCGAGAAGAAGGGAAGCCGCCTCACCGCCGCCTCGCACTTCCTCAGGGCCTGCTCCTACTACCAGATGGGGGAGCGCTTCCGCACCCCCAAGGACAAGAAAGCCCTCGACGTCTACCGGAGGGCGCTCCAGTGCTTCCGCCGCTTCGCGCGGATCACCGACCGGCCCAAGATCGAGCCGGTCGAGGTCCCCTTCGAGCAGGGCAAGAAGCTCCCCGGCTACTTCGTCCACGCCGAGGACACCGAGAAGACCAAGCCCCCCGTCGTGGTCTTCTTCGACGGGCTCGACATCACCAAGGAGCTCCAGTACATGCGCGGGGTGGCGGACCTCGTGCGGCGCGGCATGAGCTGCCTCGTCATGGACGGGCCGGGCACCGGGGAGGCCATCCGCCTCCGGAAGATCTACCTGCGCCACGACTACGAGGCCGCCGGCTCGGCCGCCCTGGACTATCTGGAGACGCGCGGTGACGTGGACGCCAAGCGGGCCGCCATCCTGGCCGTGAGCCTGGGGGGCTACTACGCCCCGCGCATCGCCAGCATGGAGCCGCGCTACAAGGCGTGCGTGGCCTGGGGCGCCATCTGGGACTACCACGCCACCTGGAAGCGGAGGATCGAGGCCTCCTTCAAGGCGGAGCTCTCGGTGCCGGGGCATCACATCATGTGGATCCTGAACGCCAAGTCGCTGGCCGAGGCCCTCAAGAAGCTCGAGGGCTTCCGCCTGGACGGCGTGGTCGAGCGGATGCGCTGCCCCTTCCTCCTCACGCACGGGGAGGACGACAAGCAGATCCCCCTCAAGGACGCCCGCGCCCTCTTCAAGGCGGTGGGGTCGCGGGACAAGACCCTCAAGGTCTTCACCGTGGCCGAGGGGGGCGCCCAGCACTGCCAGCGCGACAACATGACCCTCGGGACCGCCTACATCTTCGACTGGCTCCAGGAGAAGCTGCGGCCGTAGGAGGCGGCGGGACCGGCACGGAGAAGGAGAGCGCATGGCCAAAGCCGTCGGCAGGGCCCCCTGGTTCGCGTACTTCCCGGAGGACTACCGCTGGTCGGCCGCGGTCAGCATCGCCTACTCGTGCTCCTACTGGGGCGCGGCGGTCATGGGGGAGATCGACCGGGCGGGGCGGCGGCTGGCGAGCCGGGTCGGGGACGACGACGCCTGGTTCCGGGAGTGGGTCCGGCTCGGCAACGAGGTCCGCTCCCTCGGGCTGGCCGCGCAGGCCCGGAGGAGCCGCCTCACAGCGGCCGCCTTCTTCAAGCGCGCGTGCTTCTACTACCAGATGGGGGAGCGCTTCCGCACGCCCAAGGACAAGGCCGCCGACGCCGCCTACCGGGCCTCCCTCGACTGCTTCCGCCGCTTCGCCCGCCTGACCGACCGGCCCCGGATCGAGCGCGCCGAGATCCCCTTTGGGCAAGGGAAGAAGCTGCCCGCCCTCCTCGTCCACGCCGAGAACACCAAGAAGGCCAGGCCCCCCGCCGTGGTCTTCTTCGACGGCTTCGACATCTCCAAGGAGATCCAGTTCATGCTCGGGACGGAGGACCTCGTCCGCCGGGGGATGAGCGTCCTCCTCGTGGACGCGCCGGGGAACGG
>CAYMWZ010000135.1:0-7860 GCA_964394385.1 uncultured Nitrospinaceae bacterium
CGCGGCAAACGTCACGGGACCCCGAGTTTTCCCCTTGTCGTCCACAAACTGGACGCGGAGGCGGAATTTTTCAAAATCGGCCTCCCCCTCCGGCTTCGCCTCACCCTCGTGCTCGAATTCGATGAGGGCGGAAAGGAAATCGTTCACGCGGCTCGGGTCGGCCTCCTTCCCGGCGGGTTTCTCGAAGCGCCAGCCCTCGCCCGCCCGGCGGAGGACGATCTCGCCTCCCTCCGGGAGACGTGCCTCGATCCTCGCGATCTCCTCGAGCTTCTCGAACTTCACGAGGCGGCGGTCGCTCAGGTAAAAGCCGGTGCGGAGGATCTTGCTGTAATCCTTCTCGCCGAAAGCGAAGAGGCGCTTCTGGCCCTCGAGGCGGCCGTAGGCCTTCCCGCCGGCCAGGGGGCCGAGGATGAACGATTTTTTCTCCTCGGGCCCGTCCTTTTTCTTCCTCAGCCACACGCTCACGCGGCGGACTCCCTCCGCCAGGCCGTACCCGGACAGGTCCTCTCCCGGCTCATCCACGTACTCGACGGAGTTGGCCCACTTGATGTCCCACAGGACATCGTCGATGTGCTTGTGGCGGCCAACGAGCGTGGCCTTCTTCCCGTCCGCCCCGGTCAGCTGGATCTCCCACTCCCGTTTGTCCTTGCGGTGGATGTCGGTTGTCTCGCCGGGTGTTTCGATCTTGACGCGGGTGACGTGGTCCACATCGTAGTCGACGACCACCTTATGACGCAGCCTGAAGGCCGTGACGGGGAGGTCCTTATACACCTTCTCCCCCACGAGGAAGACCGGCCCGCCCGAAAGGCGCCGCCCGTAGTAGAAGCCTTTCTTCTGCTTCTTCCCGCGCTCCTCGACCTCCTCGGTCGTGCTCTTGCCCACCAGAAGGCCGTCTTCGGGCTTTCCTTTCGGGTCGGTGAAGATGCGCACGACGTACTTCGGCTGGTCCAGGCCGTAGCGGGCGAGGTCTTTGGGATCCTCCTCCACGAAACGGTGGACCTTCTCCCACCTGAGGGTGGAAACCACCCCCTCGGAGTCGATCGAATCGGCGCGGTCCTTCACCGGGGCGGTCATCTCCCAGGTGTCCTTGCCTTTCCGGGCGACGGTGAAGGGCGTCTCCCCCTGCGGCTCGATGACCATCTTCTGCGCCTTCTCGGGCAAGATGTTGACGACGGCGCGATCCCGCAACTCGAAGACCGGCTTGTCGAAGGGGGAGAGCTCCGAGAGCGGGAGGGTGAAGACGCCCCCGTTCTTGAAGGTGGCGTAGCGGAACTCCCGGGTGGGAGTCTGGTCGCCCAGGTTCAGGACGACGTCGTCCTGGCCCTTGACACCGAAGGTGAGCTTCATCGCGGGCTTCTCCAAGCCGAATTCGGAGAGGTCGGCCACGTTGCCGACCCGGACGCTCTCCCTGAGCTCCGAGGATGCCTTCAAAAGCCTCTCCATCTCCTCCTCGTCGACGGCGGCGTCGACGGGCTCGACGAAGCGCCAGCCCTTCTCGGTGCGGATGATCTGGTAGGGCTCCTCCTTCCGCTCCAAGGAGATTCGCATGAGGAGCTTGGGGTCGACCCCTTTGAGGACCTTGGCCTTGCGCTCCTCCTCGGTCTTCTTCTCGGCGGCCCATCTGACGTCGTAGAGGTAGTAGGCGCCGGCGGCGAGGACGAGAACCAGCAGGAGGACGAGATTCTTCTTGGGGTTCACCGCAACTGCCTTCTCCGGACGTAGACGGCGGCCCCGGCCAGGACGACAAACAGGGGAATGACCCAAACCGTCAGCAGCCGGACGAAGGTGCCTTGGCCTTCGCCCAGGAAGAGGGGCTCGCCGATTCGCCTCTTGGGAAGGATAGAGATCAACTCCCTCTCCCCGCTCAGCCAGTTGACCGCGTTGAAGACGAGGTTTGCGTTGCCTTGCGCGCCGATGTAGGCGTCGCTCGCCACGTCGGCGTCGCCGAAGACGACGATGCGCGCCTCATCGGCCGCCTCCCCCTCTTTCTTGGCGGCGGAGGGGGAGTCCTTCTTCTCGGCCTCCTTGCCGGCCTTCTTCTGCTCCTCGGCCAGGTACGCATCGAGGGATACCACGACCGCGGCGGCGAGGGGAACGGGGCCGTCCTTCCTCTCCCTCGGGTTATAGGTCAACTGGCCGTCCTGGAGGAGGATGCGGTCGACCGTGAAGCTTCCGGGGCCGGTCCTCACCAGGACCTCCGCCGAGATGCCGCGCTTGGGGTCCCCTTTGACCGCGACCTTCCGCGCCGTGGGAAACACGGTCGCCAGCCCGCGCAGCTGCTCGGTGATCTTGTGGACCCCATAGTCTGCCGCGAAGGGAGTCACCTCGTTGCCCCCTGCGAGGGCGAACCGCACCGACTGGGGGTCGATGACGAAGGACGCGGGAATCTCGAAGCCGAACCGCTCCAGCAGGCCCGTGAGGCGGCCCCTCGAGCTCTCCGGCTCGAGGAAGACGAGAAGGCGCCCCCCCCGCTTGAGGAAGGCCTCGAGGAACTGCACCTCCGGCTCCTCGAGGTCCTTCTTGGGATCGGCGATGACGAGGAGGTTCGCCTCCTTGGGGACCCCCTTCTCGCGGAGCAGGAGAAGCTCCTCCACGCGGTAGTTGTCGTCGCGCATTCCGGTCGCCAGGGAGGAGAGCACCTCCCGGCCGGCCCCCGCGTGGGGCCGCTCGCCGTGGCCCGTGAGGAAATAGACCCTCTTCTGCTCCGTCTGGACGGCCTTGAGGATGGCGTTCGCGATGGCGTTCTCCGAGAGATCGTAGATCTTCTCGGAGCGGAAAGTTTTCTTCTCCTTCTCCTGGCCCTCCTTGGCCGCGGCTTCGGGCTTGGCCCCCTCTTTCTTCTCGGCGTCGGCCTCAAAGTGGTGGACAACCACGACGGTGCCGTAGGCGTCGACGTCGTACCTCTTCGCCGTCCGGGGGGAGGCGTCCAAGTCGACGAAACGGTAGGTCACCTGCTTCGTCCGGTGGGCGTACTGCTGAAGGATCTCCTCCACGGCGGACTGCTCGATCTTGCGCGTGAAGGCGATGAACTCGATCCGGCGCTTCTCCTTGTCGAGCTTGTCCAGGATTTGCAGGGTCTTGGGCGAGAGGCTGAAGAACTTGCCCGGCGTCAGGTCCCAGCGCGTGTAGTGATTCACCGAGAACAGCTCGACGACCACCAGAATCCCCGCCACGATGACCACCATGGCGGCCACCTGAATGCCGGTCCGCGTGGAGCGGAGGCGGATACCCCCCTGGATCTCCACCCGGGAGGCCCAGACGGCATACGCGAGGAGGAGAAAACCCAACCCGGCCGCCGCGTAGCCCCAGTAGGGCATCCCGTCGACCGGGTCCTGGGAAACCCAGGCGAGGACGCCCACGAGAAGGAGAGCGGCGGCGGCGATGAGGCTGTACAGGTTTCGGCTTTCCACGTCCCTCACCCCCTCCAACGGTAATATTCCAAAGAGCGCATCGCCAGGAACAGGCACAAGACGTTGATGGTCAGCAGATAGATGACGTCCCGCGTGTCCACGAGCCCGCGGATGAAATTCCGCAGGTGGACGCCGATGGCCAAATGCTGAAAGACGGCCGAGAGCGCCGGGCCCATCGAGGGGGCCATGAAGTCCAGGATGAAGCTCACCAGGAGGATCATGAAGGCCGCCATGGCGGCCACGATCTGATTCGAGGTCCAGGAGCTGGCCAGGAGCCCGAGGGAGAGGAAAGCGCTCCCCATCAGGAGCATCCCCAGGTAGGCCGAGCCCACGACGGGCCACTCGACCGAGACGAAAACGCTCAGGATCACCGGATACACCAAAGTCAGCGCCAGCATCATCAGATACAGGCAAAGGACGGAGATGTACTTTCCGGCGAGAAGCTGCCCGTGGCGGAGCGGGTAGGTGAGGAGGAGCTCGATGGTTCCCAGCTTCTTCTCTTCGCTGAACAGGCGCATCGTAAGAAGCGGCGTGACGAAGAGGAGCACCACGCTCACGCTCGAAAAGACGGGCTCCAATATTCCCGAGGTCGGCGTGATGTTGAACTGGGCGGCCGCCTGAGGGTTCCGCGCGATCTGCAGGGAGATGAGCGCGTAGTTCAGGAATGCGCCGGAGAAGAAGATCCCCATCAGGAAGGTCCATGCGGCCAGGACCACATAGGCGATGGGCGAGAAGAAGAAGGAGGCCATCTCCCGTCGGCAGATCAGCCACACGTTACGCATGGGCCGCCTCCTCTTCCGCCTTCCGCTCCCCGCTCACGATCTTGACGAAAAGATCCTCCAGCGTCAGGCGCTCCTCGCGCAGCTCGGTGAGCCGCCCCGAGGCCGCCGCCACCGCCGCCGCCAGATCGGGCCGAATCTCCCGCCCGTGCTCGGCGCGGACCTCAAAGCGCGCCTCGCCGTTGGAGGATCCCAATAGGCTCACCTTTTTCACCCCGGCCACGGCGGCGAGCCTCCCCCGGAGGGGCTCGGGGGCTCCCAGGGCCGAGACCCGCACGACGGCCTCCCCCTGGACGTCGCTCGCCAGGGCGGCCAAGGACCCCTCGGCGGCCACACGGCCGTGGTGGATGATGACCACGCGGTCGCAGACCATGCTCACCTCGGGGAGGATGTGGGTGCTCAAGATGATGGTCCGGCTCCCCTTGAGCCCCCGGATGAGGTTGCGGATCTCGATGATCTGGGCCGGGTCCAGGCCCGAAGTCGGCTCGTCCAGGATGAGCACGGGCGGATCGCTCACGAGAGACTGCGCCAAACCCACACGCTGGCGGAACCCCTTCGAGAGGTGGCCGATGATGCGGTGGGCCACGCTCCCCAGCCCGCAATTTTCGACCACGCGCTGGATGGCGGCGGGCCTCTCGCGCCTCCGCATCCCCTTCATCGCGGCCGCGAAGCCCAAATAAGCGGTGACCGTCATGTCGAGGTAGAGGGGGTTGTTCTCGGGCATATAGCCGAGGTTCCTCTGCACATCGAGGGGGCGCTCGGCCACGTTGATCCCGGCTACCCAGGCCGTGCCCGCGTTGGGCGGCAAAAAGCCGGTGAGGATGCGCATGGTGGTGGACTTCCCGGCGCCGTTGGGGCCCAAAAAGCCCAGCACCTCGCCCTTCTCCACCCGGAATGAGACGTCCTCGATGGCGGGCACATTGCCATAAAACTTGGTCAAACCCTCAACCTGGATCACCGGCTCTCTCTCCCCTCCGCTGGGACACAAACCGGCCCTCCCCACCCAACGCCGGCAGGCCCGGCCCCTCCTCAATTATCAAACGCCACCGCCCAGCACTTTCGCTCCCCGCTGGTGGAGAGGCTCCCTCTCGCCGGGCGGTAGGGAAAAATCCATAAGTACAAAGGTGCCATTTAACATATTGTTTTTAAATGAATTAGCACTTAAACACGCCAAGTGCCAACCATAAAAAATAGGCGCAACCCACCCTCCTGTCAACTCCATCGCCGCCGGATAGACAAATTTTTTGTTCGACCTCCGCCCCCTCTTTGCCCAAGGGCACCCGGCGTCGGGTGCCTGATGCCCGCCCCGCCCGGCCCGGATTTCATGTGGACCCCATTCAAAAACCGGCGGAACCTTCTGAAACGATTATCGGGCCCCCAGAAAAAACCCATCAGCGCCGGGGCGAGAAGAGCCCGTTGGCGCCTCCTTCGATCAGCAGGCCCCTGGCAGCCGCCCGCTCCAAGACAGCGGGCACATCCACCACCCGCGGGCCCTTTTGGTCCAGGGCGATCCTGACCGTCTCCCCCGGCGACAAGGTGTGCTCGCGCTCCCCGTCAAAGGCGAGAACCCGCTCCTCCCGGGCGGTGAACACCACCGCCTCCCCCACGGCCAGCCGGCGCGCCTCCCGGACCGGGGCGGAGACAACGAGCCCCGGCGCGATGGGCGACAAGACGCGCCGCCCCCCGCGGCGGCCGCCCTCCCCGAACTCGATCCAAAGGCCCGCCGGCTCATCCGCCCCAATGGGAGCGAGACTCGCCCCCACCGCCGAAAGACCCAGCCCCCCCGGCTGGCAACGGGTGAGGGCCAGCGCCTCGACGCGGCCGATGTCCCAGACAGCCCGCGCGCCGGAGTACGCCTCCCGGATCACCGCCACGTCCACGAGCGCCGTCTCCATCCCGCCGGGGAGGCGGATGCGCAGCCGCTTCGACCGCCGCACCTGGGCCGCGTAGCCGCGGGGGTTACGGGCGTAGAGACCCGCCCCGAGGCCGGCGACGGTTCCCTCCCAGCTCTGCGGGAAGGCGTTGTTCGTCCCCGTCGAGAGAGGCACGAGGGGCGTGCCGCCGCATCCCTTGGCCGCGGCCCGGCTTGTTCCGTCTCCTCCGAGGACGACGATGCAGGCCGCGCCTTCCTCCCGCAGGAAGGCGGCAGCGCGGGTGGAGTCCTCGCTCTCCCCCCGGGCCCGGGCGGCCAGGAGGCGCGCCTTGAGCCTCCGCCCCCCGGCGGTCTCCCGAAGGCCCTCGATCGCTGCCGCCCCGAGCGATCCCGCGTCGTCGAAGACCAGGACTTTCCCGACCCCCGCAGCCGCGAGCCCCGCGAGGACCCTCCGCAGGATCAAGACCTTCTCGTGGTTGCTGAACGAGCTGGCCAGGGAGACGAGGCGGCGGATGTCTTTTCCCGATTGGGGATTCGCGATGATCCCGACGCAGGACAACCGCCTTCCCTCCACGAGCCGCGGCCGGCAGGCGAACGGGCCGGACGCCTCCAGGCTTCCCCCACCGCGGCCTCCCACCTCCCGCCGAGGCTAAAGAAGTGCCCCCCCCGCGTCAAGGAAGCCCCCCGGCGATGGGGTTCCAAGCCGCGCCGTCCGCTTCCGTTGACCTGGAGGATTCCCGCTCCTTACGATGCCCTGGGCCGGTTTCACTCAAATGGCCACGAAAACCCGATCGGCGTGATTCCGGGGAGCGCCAGACGATGGCTCGGCGACCAGTGACCAAGAGGCTCGCAAAAGGGACCAAAACGCCCCGCCCTTCCTCCTTGCGCCGGGACGCGAGGTCGATCTTCTTGGCCGGGCTGGATGCGGTCCGGGCGGGGCCGGCGGTCCACCGCGCCCTGGCGGTGGAGAGAACGCGCCAGGGCGACGTCCTCCGCTGCGGCCGCGCGCGAGTCCCCCTCCGGCCGGGTGGCCGGCTCATCGTGGTAGGGGCGGGCAAGGCCAGCGCCCAGATGGCCCATGCGGTCGAGCGGCGCCTCGGCCGGCGGATCTCCGGGGGAACCGTCGTCACCCAGTACGGCAACGCGGCCCCCTGCCGGCGCGTCGAGGTCCTGGAGGCCGGCCACCCCGTGCCGGACGCGGCCGGCGTGGAGGCCGCCCGCCGGGTGGGCCAATGGGTGGACGGAGCGGGGCCGGACGATGTGGTCCTCTGCCTCATCTCCGGCGGGGGCTCGGCCCTCCTGCCCGCTCCGACGGAAGGCGTGACGCTCGAGGACAAGCGCGCCGTCACGGACGCCCTGCTGCGCGCCGGCGCCCCCATCGAGGCGCTCAACTGCGTCCGCAAACACCTCTCCGCCCTCAAGGGCGGCCACCTCGCCCGGCGCGCCGCGCCCGCCCGCCTTCTCGTTCTCCTCGTCTCGGACGTCGTGGGCGATCCCCTCGACGTGATCGCCTCAGGACCCGCGTTCGGGGATCCCTCCACCTTCGCCGACGCCCGCGCCTACCTCGAGCGCTACGGAGTCTGGGAAGGGGCCCCGCCCGGCGTCCGCCGCCGCATCGAGGAGGGTGCCGCGGGCCGGGTCCCCGAGACCCCGGCTCCTGGCGACCCTCTCTTCGCCCGGGTGCGGCACGAGCGCTTGGCCGACAACGGGATCGCCCTCCAGGCCGCCGCCGCCCGGGCCCGCGCCCTCGGCTACCGGCCCTTGATTCTCATGAGAATCAAGGGCCGGTAGCCGAGGG
>CAYMWZ010000136.1:0-7851 GCA_964394385.1 uncultured Nitrospinaceae bacterium
CGCGCATGGCGCGCGCGGCCCCCCGGCCCGCCGGGTCGGGGGCCGTCACCTGGTAGGCGTCCATGCTGGCGCCATAGCCGCAAAGGGCGGCGTAGGGCCGCGCCCCCCGCCGGGCGGCGTGCCCGGCCGCCTCGAGGACGACCACCCCCGCCCCCTCGCCCACCGCCAGCCCCGAGCGCCTCCGGTCGAAGGGCCGGCAGATCGCCTCGGGGGGACCCGGGGCGGTCGAGGCCGCCCCCAGGAGGAGGAAGATGGCCATCCCGACCGGGTGGATCATCGAATCCGCCCCCCCGCAGAGGACGAGGTCCGCCTCCCCCCGGCGGATCATGCGCATCCCGAGGCCCACGGCCTGGGCCGCCGCCGCGCAGGCCGAGGTGAGGGTGGCGGAGGGGCCGGCCAGGCCCAGGGCGCGGGCGATGAGGGAGGTCGCCCGCTCGGGCGGGTTCCGGAGGTACCCTCCCGGGTGGGCGCGCTCGATCTCGCGGGCGAAGCGGAGCGCGTCGAAGGTGCCGCCGGGCTCCATCCAGGCGGCGAAGTCCTCGAGCCGGTAGGTGCTGAGCCCCGTCCCCATGACCGCCCCCGCCCGGGCGGGCTCGAACGCCCCCGCCGCGAGGCCCGCGTCGGCGAAGGCGCTCTGGGCGGCGTCCAGGGCGAAGACGACCCGCCGCTCCCCCTCGCCCGAGAGCTCCTCCGGCAGCCTCCCCCGCAGCGCCTCGATCTCCCCGGGGGAGACCTCCCCCGCCCCCGCGACGGGGAGCGCCGAGGCGTCGAAGGAGCGGATGGGCACCAGGCCGGACTCCCCCGCCAGGGCGCGCCTCCAGGAGGTCTCGAGATCCGCCCCCAGGGAGGTGACCATCCCCATCCCCGTCACCCACACGTCGCGCGACACGACCTCTTTCTTCTCCTTCATGGCGCGGCCGCGGCCTCCAGGCCCTCGAGCCAGCCGTAGCTCCGGAAGCGCTCCTCCAGCCACGCGGGATTTTCGCTGGGGAAGTGGGGGAAGATGAACCGGCCGGCGCGGGCGATGACCTCACCCTCCCTCTCCACCCGGGCGCGGCAGAGGCTCCCCCCCGCGTTGGTGTCCACGATTTCCCCGAAAATCTCCACCGTCGAACCGGGGCGCAGGCCCGACGTCACGGTCACGTCGTCGATGAGGGAGACCACGCACGACACCTTGAACGCGTACGAGTAGACCACGAGCCAGCCCGTGAGCTGCGACATGGCCTCGACCAGAATCGTCCCCGGCACCAGGGGAACGCGCGAAAAGTGGCCCTTGAGGTAAGCCTCCGAGAGGGGGAAGGTCTTGACTCCCGCGATGCGCTTTCCGCGCTCGACCCGGGTCACCCGGTCAAAGAAAAGAAACCGCACGGCTGGGCTCCCTCCGCGATTGGGCGGCCTCAGGCCGACTCCGCCAAGAAGGCGCTGCACGTCCCCCCGAACCCCCGGCACAGCACCAGAGCGAACCGCAATCCCCCGGCCCGCTCGGGCCGGGCCGGAAAGCGGAGGACGCCCTCCGCCCCCCTCCCCGCCCCCGGGCTGGGCGGCACCACCCCCTCCTCCAGCGCCCGGAGGGCCAGCGCAAGGTCCACCGCGGGGGCGCCCCCCAAAAGGTGGCCGAAGGCGCCCTTCGTCGCAAGGGCGAGGGGGCGGCGCCCCTCAAAGAGGGCGGAGAGGGCCTCCACCTCGGCCCGGTCCCCCTCCCGTCCACCCTCTGCGTGGGGGAGGACGAGGCCCACCTCGTCCGCCTCGACCCCGCCCGCCCGCAGGGCCGCATCGGCCGCGGCCCGGATGGCCCGGGCGAGCCCGCCCGGATCATCGAGCGCCCGCGCCGAGCCCCACGAGCGCACCCGCCCCCGCACCTGCCTCCCCCGGGCGCGGGCGGCCTCCGGAGGCTCCAAGAGGAGAACCCCCGCCCCCTCCCCCAGGGCCGCCCCCTCCCCCCCTGCGAAGGGCCGGCCCCCGGCGCCGGGGGGGAGGAGCCCCTGCCCCCGGTGCCTCGCCACCGCCCGGGCCGAGACCACGGCGCTCACCCCGGCCGCCAGGGCGGCCCGCGCCCGCCCGGCCCTGAGGGCGTCCGCCGCCTCGGCGACGGCCTGGGCGCCGGCCTCCGCGCCCGGGCTGAAGACGGCGTTCTCCCCCCGCAGGCCAAACTGGATGGCCACCTGGCAAAACCCCATCGCGTTGAGCATCCCCAAGGGCCAGAGGGGAGGGATCCGCCCCAGCCCCTCGGCGAAGAACTCGGGAAGGCCGACCCCGCCCTCCGCCCCCCGGGAGGCCGCCACGGCAGCCGCGAGATCCCCCTCCTCCGGGTCCACCGCGTCCATCCCCGCGAAGAAGGCGATCTCCTCCCCCCCGATCTCGCCCACCCCGCACCCCCCCTCCCTCAGAGCGTCCCCCGCGCAGGCCAGGAGCATGTGGGTGTGGCGGCCCATGATGCGGGCCGCGCGGCGGTCCGCCCCCAGCGATTCGGGGTCGAGGGGAGCGCACCGCGCCGTGAGAAGGGGGGAGAAGCCGGCGAGCTGAGGGTCCTCATCCCGCGCCAGGAGGCTCTGGCCCGCGCACAGGACGCGCCAGGCGGCGCCGACCCCCCGCCCCGCCGCGGTGACTACGCCGGCTCCGGTGACGGCCAGGGGAGAGGGCACCGCCTCAGACGCCCTCGAAGCGGCCCAGGCACAAGGTGGCGTTCTGGCCGCCGAAGCCGAAGCTGTTCGAGAGGGCGATCGCGTGCTCGGCGGGGCGCGTTTCGTTGGGGACGTAGTCGAGGTCGCACTTGGGATCGCGGTGCTCGTAGTTGATGGTGGGAAGGATCTCGGAGCGGCGCATCCCCTCGAGGGTGAGGATGGCCTCGATGGCGCCGGCGGCGCCGATGGTGTGGCCGATCATGGATTTGTTCGAGCTGATGGGGATCCGCCGGCTGCGCTCCCCGAACACCTCCTTGATGGCCGCCGTCTCGGCCGCGTCGTTCTTGGGCGTCGAGGTGCCGTGGGCGTTGATGTACGCCACCTCCTCGGGGGAGATCCCGGCGTCCGCGAGGGCCCGCCGCATGGCGAGTACGGCGCCCAATCCCTTCGGGTGCATGTCGGTGATGCGGAAGGCGTCGGCCGAGTCGCCGTAGCCCAGCACCTCGCCCAGGATCTCGGCCCCCCGCGCCCGGGCGTGGCCGAGCTCCTCCAGAACGAGGGCCCCCGCCCCCTCGGACATGACGAAGCCGTTGCGCCTCCGGTCGAAGGGGCGCGAGGCCTTCTGGGGGCTCTCGTATCTCTCCACCAGGGCGGTCAAGAGAACGAACCCCACGAAGCCGACGTAGGAGAGGGCCGCCTCGCAGCCGCCGGCGACCATGGCGTCCGCCTTGCCGTCCCGGATGAGGCGGAGCGCCTCCCCCACCGCCTGGGCCCCGGCCGCGCAGGCCGAGCAGACCGAGACCGTCGGCCCCTTGCAGTCGAAGGCCACGCCCACGACCGATGTGGCCACGTCCACCTTCCGGCGGAAAAACCCCAGGAAGTCGTACCCGCCCGCCCGGGAGAGGGCGCCAAAGTCCCAGCTCCCCCGCCACGGGTCGTCCCCGCCGGGGCGCCAATGGGGAAAGAGCCGAAGCAGCTCCTCCACGCTGGGGTGCTCCCCATGAGATCCGATGGCGACGCCGATGCGGGAGCGGTCCCCGACCTCGCCCAAGCGGGCGCGGGCGACGGCCTCGGCGGCGGCGATGCGCATCATGCGCACGCCCCGGGTGGAGAACTTGTCCAGGCGCCGCTGGGCGGGGTCTTCCGCGGCCTCGATCCAGGCGTCCTCCACCTCGCCGGCGATTTGGCAGGGGAGCTTGGCGGGGTCGAACGTGCGGATGTAGTCGATGCCGGAGCGGCCCTCCCGCGCCGCCTGAAAGGTGGAGGGCGCGTCCCGGCCGAGGGGGGACATCATCCCGTAGCCGGTCACGACCACCCTCCGCACGGGTCGGGACATCAGCGGCTTCTCCAGGAGGGGCGAGGCGGCGGGATCAAAAGAGCTGCTTCTCCTCCTGCAGGGATCGGAGCCACCGCTGGACGACCTCGTCTCCGCTCGGGAAGACGGCCGGCGACCCCGTCTTGGAGCAGACGATGCGGGTGCCGTCCTCGGTCTTCCACTCCGCTCCCGCCGGGCTCCGCTCCGGCAGGCAGGCGAGGATGTCCCGCACGGCGGAGGCCAGGGTGCGCGGGGTGACGAAGGCGGGAAGCTCGTCCACCGGGGTGCCGGGCTCGAGGCCGTCGGCCGCCTCCTTCAGGCGAAGCTTCAAGATCTCGACGCCCTTTTCGGTGATCTCGCTGTCCTCGTTGATGACCGTGCCCTCGCCGAACAGCTCCTCCGCGTGCTCGAGGACGTAGTTGCGGGCCATCTTGATCCCAAACACCTGCTCCAGGCGGAAGTTCACGTCCAGGAAATCGAGGGAGAGCACCCCCAGATCGTTCACCAGGGAGCTGTCCGGCGTGATGGATTCCCTCTCCACGCCGGTGGTCTGGGCGATGGCGTTCTTCACCTCCTCCAGGATGCGCTCCTCACCGATCAGGTTCTGCGGCATGGTCTCCTCACGGCATTTTCACGGCGGCGGCCAAACGGGATATTAGACCGGCCCTCCCGGGCGAACGCAACCGGGGGCCGGGGCGGCGGCCCTCAGCCGGGCCCGAAGGCGCCGTGGAGCCGGTTGCTCATCCCCCTGTCGGCCACCAGGGTCTGGCCGCGGATGGCCGCGCTCGCCGGGCCCGCGAGAAAATGGACGATCTCGGCCACCTCCTCGGGCGAGACGAAGAGCCGCTCGGGCACCTTGTCGAGCTCCGGCTGCACCATGCGCAGCGTCTTGAAGGAATCCGTCTTCACCAGGCCCGCGCAGACGGCGTTCACCGAAATCCCCCGCTCGCCAAAGCTCTCGGACCAGTGCTTGACCGCCGCCTCCATGGCGGCCTTCATGGCCCCCAGGGGATAGTCCGGGCTGAAGAAGCGGCTGCCCAGGCTCGAGAGAAAGACGACCGCCCCTCCCTGGCGGGAGAGGAGGGGGAGCGCCCCCTGCATGCAGAAGACGTTCCCCAGGAAATTCGTCTCCACTAGGAGCCTGAGGTCGCGCTCAAGGAGCTTCTCCCAGGGCTTGAAGGGCGCCCGCGCCGCGTTGAGAACCAAGATGTCCAGCCGGCCGAACGCCTCCTCGGCCCGGGCGATGAGCGCCTGGGCGGCCTCTTTCTTCGAGATGTCCGCCGCCACCGCGACGGCGCGCACGCCGCTGGCCTCGGCCTCCCGGCACACGGCGGCCGCCAGCTCCTCCGACCGGCCCCGCCCCTCCCGATGGTTGACGACGAGATGGGCGCCCGCGCGGGCGAGGCGTCGGGCGACGGCGGCGCCGATCCCCCGCGACCCCCCTGTGATGAGCGCCACCTTATCCCGAAAATAGGGCTCCGCCATCACCAAAGGACCACCTGGGAACGTTCCATCTCGGCCGAGTCCGCACGGCGGGGAAGGAGGAACCCACTCCCGCAGGAGGTTCGCCCCCGGGGACGGGCAAAAAGCCTATATATCCCATCCCCCCCGGCCCCATCAAACGCCTCCCTCCCGCGATCTGGAGCGTCCAAGGCGCGAAGGGCGCAGCCGAAGCGCATTGGGACGACGGTCTTCCCCTCTTTTTCTCCGAATCAGAAGGACCCTCCCGCCTCCTCGTTGAAACCGGCCTTGGATGCCCTTACAATGCGCATGAACCCCGTCCGGATCTTGACCAGGCGCACGTTGCGGCAGGGGGGATCGCCATGGAACACCTCCACCTCGATGAGCAGCCCGACCTCCGAAACCCCGCCATGGTCCTCGCATTCGCGGGGTGGAACGACGCAAGCAGCGCGGCCACGACCGCAGCGAGCTTCATCACCGAGGAGATGAGCGGGCAGAAATTCGCCCACATCGAATCCGACCCCTTCTACAACTTCCAGGACATGCGCCCCCTCGTGAGCCTCGACGAAAGGGGCCTCCGGAAGATCACCTGGCCTTCGAACACCTTCTACGCCTGCCAGACGCCATCGCTCGACCACGACGTGATCGTCTTCCTCGGGGTGGAGCCCCACCTGCAGTGGAAGCGGTTCGCCCAAATCGTCCTCAACGTGGCGCGCCAGTGCGAGGTGCGCATCGCGGTGACGGTGGGCGCCCTGCTCGCCGACGTCTACCACAAGAGCAATGTGCGAATCACGGGCTCTTCCACGAACGCCGAGCTCGCCCAGCGGCTCGGCCTGCGGCCCTCGCGCTACGAAGGGCCCACGGGGATCGTGGGCATCCTGAACAACCTCTTCCGGGACGAGAACGTTCCCGCGGTGAGCGTGTGGGCGAACGTTCCCCACTACGTGAACGTATCCCCCAACCCCAAGGCGGCGCTGGCCCTCGTGCGGCGGCTCTCGGATTTCCTCTCGGTGTCGTTCGACCTCGCCGACCTGGAGATCGGCTCGCGCGAGTTCGAGGAGAAGGTGGACAGCGCCCTCGAGTCGAACAAGGCCGTCCGCGACTACGTGGAGCAGCTCAAGCTGAGGAGCGGGGAGGAGGAGGAAGAGGCGGGCGAGTTGCCCTCCGGCGACGAGCTGGCCCGGGAGCTGGAGCGTTTCCTGCGCGAGCGCGGACGGGGCAACGGGGAGCCGGGCCACCCGGAGGGCCCGGCCGGCTAGCCCATCCAGCGCCTCCGGCGGAACTCCCCCTCCCTCGCAAGAGGGATCCCGCTTGGGCCGGGGCCAGCGCGCATTCCTGCGCCCTCCGCTTCATCCACGACTGATTCCAAACAACCGGCGGGCTATGGAGGCGGCCTCTTCCCGGAAGCCTGAGGGACGCCCGTCTTCTTGGCCACGGCCTCGCGGACCAGATCCCGCAACCCCGCCGCGTCGATCGGCTTTTGGAGAAAGTGGGAGGCGCCCAATTTGAGGATGCGGCTTTGACGCTCGGAGTCGGCGAAGCCCGTGACGGCGATAACCACCGTGTCCTCGCCCGAGCTGCTCTGCTTGATTTGGCGGCACACCTCGAAGCCGTCCATCCCGGGGAGCATCAGGTCGAGGATCACGACGTCGGGCCTGGAGTTGGCGTATATGACCCCCGCGCGGAAACCGTCGTGGGCGACCTCGATTTCGTAGTGGGAATTGTCGAGGAGGAGAACGTCCCGGATCAGGTCGGTGATGTCCACCTCGTCGTCAACGATGAGGACCTTCGGGGGGCCCGAGCGCTCCGCGAAGATGGTGGGCATGTTGCGCGACTCGAGAAAGGAGGCGAGGTCCTCCCGCAGAACCCGGCGGTGCCCCCCCGGGGTGCGGTAGGCCCGCAGCCAGCCCTTGTCGATCCAGTTCTGGATGGTGACGGGAGTGACGTCGCAGACCTCGGCCACCTCAAAAGTCGTGAACGCCTTTTTGGACAACAATTTCTCCTGGGAACTCAACCGAAAACTCCGTAGCAATCGTTGCGAGTGGATTTGCACACCACAAATAATCCAAACAATTATACCCGGTCTGTAAAAATTAACAATCTGCCCGTTCTATGGAAAAAGGCACGTTTTTCCTCTCCCGGCGGGAAAAACGGGCCGCCGGGCGGGGGTCTTTCGCCCGCGGGCGCCTTTCTGATACATCTTCCCGACAAGGAACGTCCCAAAGTTCCCGATGTTCCCGGTTGGCGGGATTTTCCCGGAGGATGGGACGCATGCGGGCCGTGGTGCAGCGCGTGGGGCGATGCCAGGTGCGGGCCTCCGGGGAGACGCTCGGGGAGATCGGGGCGGGGATGCTGACCCTCCTGGGCGTGGGCGCGGGAGACAGCGAGGAGGACGTCCGCCTCCTGGCGGAGAAGACCGTCCACCTGCGGATCTTCCCCGACGCGGAGGGCAAG
>CAYMWZ010000137.1:0-7766 GCA_964394385.1 uncultured Nitrospinaceae bacterium
CTCGTCCACGGCGCCTGCTGGAACGTGGACGGCTGCCAGAGCCGGTCGAACATCTGAGGGGATGCAGTCTTTTGTCGTCATTCCGAGCGCAGCGAGGAATCTTCGGGAGAGGCCGAACACGTAGATTCTTCGGTTGCTTCGCTCCCTTAGAATGACGGGCGTTTTGCTCTTGCTTGTCCCCCTCCCTCCGGGAGGGGGACAAGGGGAGGGAAGGGTTCAGGCCGCCGTTCCCTCACCCCGCCCTCCCCCGGAGGGGGAGGGAGAAGAAGGACTTCCGTAACTGAGGAGGACCCGTGGACTTGATGCTCCAAGACAAGGTGGCCATGGTCTCCGGCGGGAGCCGGGGGCTGGGGTATCACATCGCGCGCGGGCTGGCGGAGGAGGGCTGCCGCGTCGCCCTGAGCGCCCGGGGAGAGGAGCGGCTCGGCCAGGCCGTCTCCGAGATCAACGCCCTGGGCGGCGGCCGGGCGGCGGGCTTCTGCGGGGACATGACCCAGGCGGGCGTCCCCGAAAAATTCCTCGCGCACGCCCTTGCCCAGTTCGGCGGGGTGGACATCCTGGTGAACAACGCCGGCGCCAGCCACCCCGGCTCCCTGCTCGAGACGACGGATGAGCTCTGGCGGGCGGCCTTCGACCTCAACCTCCTCCACGCCGTCCGGCTCTGCCGCCTCGTCATCCCCGAGATGAAGAAGCGCGGCGGCGGCGCCATCCTGAACGTGGCCTCCATCTACGGCCGCGAGACCGGGGGCGTCATGACCTACAACGCCTCGAAGGCCGCCCTCATCAGCTTCTCCAAGGCGCTCGCCCAGCAGACGGCCAAGGACAACATCCGCGTCAACTCCATCGCCCCGGGCAGCATCCTCTTCCCGGGCGGGGGCTGGGAGCGGCGCGTCCAGGCCGCGCCAGACGGCTTGAAGGGCTTCATCGATTCGGATCTCCCCCTCGGCCGCTTCGGCCGCCCCGAGGAGCTGGCCGCCGCCGCCATCTTCATGGTGAGCCCGCGGGCGAGCCTCGTCCACGGCGCCTGCTGGAACGTGGACGGCGGCCAGAGCCGGTCGAACGTTTGAGGGTGACGCGGGAATCGGCTTTTGTAGGGGCGTTCAATCGAACGCCCCTACTTGGGCGGTTAGGGAGCTTCCCCCGGCGGGCTCGTTCGGGCGGAGGGCCGCTCAGGACCCTTTCTTGACGGCCTCGATCTTCTCGTCGCGCTCGGCCTCGAGGGCCTCCTTGTCGTCGCGGAACTTCTCGCGGGCCTTCTGGAGCACCTCGCGCGCCTCGGGGGGAAGGTGGCGCTCGACCACCTCCACCGGGATTCCCCCCGTGAGCTTGAGCGCCTCCTGCTGGAACATGACGTCCCGCTCGGCGAGCTTGCCCTCGTAGACCTTTTTGATCTTCTCGATCTCTTTTCGCTGCCCGGGGGTGAGCCTGGCGAGCTCCTTGCGCGCCTTCTCCCCGATCTCCGCGGTCTTCTCCATCGCGAGTTCGCGGGCGCTCTTCATCTCATTGCCCTCCTGCGGCCGGCCTTTGCCCGGTCCGCGGCCATTCTAGGGAGCCCCCGGGAGGCGGTCAACGCGGGGGTTTCGCGCGGGGAGGGACGCCTCTCTCCGGCGGGGCCGGGGAGGGGGAAGTCTGCTATAAAAGGCGGGTGTCCTTTCCCCGCCCGTCCGGCGCCCCGCCCGGAGTGGCCATGCGCGAGCCCACGTTCGAGGATGTCTTGAGCGCCCGGCGGCAGATCGCCAAGCTCCTGCGGCCGACGCCTTTTTTTGAAATTCCTTCCTTGTCCGAGCGGTTTGGCTGCCGGTACTTCCTCAAGTTCGAGTCCATGCAGCCGGTCGGGGCCTTCAAGGTGCGCGGCGGGGTGAACCTGGTCTCGCGCCTCTCTCCCGAGGAGCGGGCCCGCGGCCTCATCACGGCCTCGACGGGGAACCACGGACAATCCATCGCCTGGGCCGCGCGGGCCTACGGCGCCCGCGCCCTCGTCGCGGCGCCGGTGGGCTCGAACCCCGACAAGGTCGCGGCCATGCGCTCCCTCGGGGCGGAGGTGGTCCTCCTGGGGAAGGATTTTGACGAGGCGCGCGAGTGGTGTGAGGCCCAAGCCGAGGAGCGGGGCATGCGCTACGTCCACTCGGCGAACGAGCCCCTCCTCGTCGCCGGCGTGGCCACCCAGGCCCTCGAGGTTCTGGAGGAGGAGCCCGGCCTGGACCTCCTCATCGTCCCCCTCGGGGGCGGGAGCGGGGTGTGCGGGGCGGGCCTCGTGGCGAAGACGCTCAGCCCGCGCGTCCGCGTGGTGGGGGTCCAGGCCGAGCGGGCCCCCGCCTTCTACGAGAGCTTCCGCGCGGGGGAGATGCGCCCCCAGCCCTCGGCCGCCACCTTCGCCGACGGGCTCGCCACCCGCGTACCCTTCGAGCTCACCTTCGGGATGATGCGCCGGCTGGTGGACGAGGTGGTGCTGGTGAGCGAGGAGGAGATCTGCGGGGCCATCCGGCTCCTCCTTGCCGAGGTGCGCGTCGTCGCCGAGGGGGCGGGGGCCGCCTCCACGGCCGCCGCCGCGAAGATGGACCTGAGGGGGAAGAGAGTGGCCGCCATCCTGAGCGGGCGCAACCTGACCGCCGAGAACCTCCGGATCATCCTCGCGGGGGGCGTCCCCCCTCCGGGGAACGCGTGAGGCCGCAGATGGGAGGGGGGGAGAAGGGCGCCCGGGCGGGGGGGCGGGAGGTGCGCTACTCCCTCCCATCCTCTGAGCCGGCCGGCGCCTACGTCGAGGTGGCCCTCAACGTCCCCCAGCTCCAGACGTTGACCTACCGCGCGCGCGAGCCCCTCGCCTCGAAGATCGTCCCCGGGCTGCGCGTCCTCGTCCCCCTGGGGAGGCGCCGGGTGACGGGCTACGTGGTCTCACAGCCTGAGCGGGAGCTCCCGGCCGGGGTGGACCCCGCCTCCCTGCGCGACGTGGCCGGGCTCCTGGAGGAGGAGCCCCTCCTCACCGATGAGTTGATGGCCCTCACCCGCTGGGTGGCCGAGTACTACTGCTGCGGCTGGGGGGAAGCTCTGCGGGCGGCCTTGCCGGGGGTGAAGGAGCGGAAGAGCGTGGAGCGCTACCGCCTCAGCGAGGCGGGCCGGCGCGAGGCCGCCCTGGCGGCGGGCGGGTGGGGCCTTCCGGGGCTGGAGGGGGAGGGCTCCCTCCGCGCGCGCCTGCTGGCGGCCCTGCGGGAGCGGCCCCGGCGGGCGGCGGCCCTCGCGGCCGCCTTCGGCCGGGGGACGGGGGCGGAGCTTGAGCGCCTGGCCGGCGCCGGCCTCGTGGAGCGCGTCGAGGAGGAGGAGGGGGGTTCCCCGCCCGCCCGGGCGCTCTACGTCCGCCTGGGGAATCTGCCCACTCCGGAGGAGCGCGCGGCGCTCAAGAAGCGCGCCGCCCGCCAGGCGACGCTCGTCGAGGCCCTCGAGAGGGCGCCGGGCGGCGGTCGCCTCCTCCTGCGGGAGCTCGAGCGCCTCGCCCCGGGCGCCCGGGCGGCCTGCGGCCCGCTCGCGAAGAAGGGCTGGGCCGTCCTCGAGGAGGACGCCCTGCCCTCGGGGCCTCCCGCCCCCGGGGAGGGGGAGGAGGCCCGCCCCGCCCCTCCGCCGGATCTCACCCCCGCCCAGCGGGAGGCCTTCGAGGCGTCGGCCGCGGACATCCGCGAGGGGAGGTTTTCCGTCACCCTCCTCCACGGAGTGACGGGGAGCGGCAAGACCGAGGTCTACATCCGCCTCGCGGAAGAAGCGGTCCGCATGGGGCGGACGGGCCTCGTTCTCGTCCCCGAGATCGGCTTGACGCCGCAGCTCCTGGGGCGCTTCCGGGCGCGCTTCGGGGAGAGGGTCGCCTGCCTCCACAGCGCCTTCCCCGAGCGCCAGAGGGCCTCCGAGTGGAGGCGGGCGCGGAGGGGAGAGGCGCAGGTGGTGGTGGGGACGCGCTCGGCCGTCTTCGCCCCCCTGCCGCGGCTGGGTTTCATCGCGGTGGACGAGGAGCACGACGGCTCCTACAAGCAGGAGGAATCCCCCCGCTACCACGCGCGGGACACCGCCATCGTCCGCGCCCGCCGGGCGGGCGTGCCCGCGGTGCTGGGCTCGGCCACGCCTTCGGTCGAGAGCTTCTCCCACGCCCGGCGGGGGAGGTACCGCCTCAAGGAGCTGCCCGAGCGGCCGGGGGGAAGGCCCCTGCCCAGGGTCCGCCTCGTGGACCTGCGGCGCGAGGGCGGAAGCGACCCCAAGACCCCGGCCCTTCTGAGTGCGGACCTGGCGCGCGCCATCGGGGAGCGGCTCGAGCGGGGGGAGCAGACCCTCCTCTTCCTGAACCGGAGGGGGTTTTCGTCGGTCCTCCTCTGCCGGGACTGCGGCGAGGCCGTCCAGTGCGCACATTGCTCGGCCCCCCTCACGTTCCACCGCGAGGGTGGGGGGAGGATGCAGTGCCACCTGTGCGATTTCGCCTCGCGCCCGCCGCACCAGTGCCCCGCCTGCCGGAGCGAGCGGGTGGGCTACTTTGGCCTCGGCACCGAGCGGGTGGAGGCGGCTGCCCGGGCGCGCTTTCCGGGGGCCCGGGTCCAGCGCCTGGACCGGGACGCCGTCCGGCGGGCGGGGGCCTTCGACCGCATCCTGGGCGCGGTGCGGCGGGGGGAGGTGGACATCCTGATCGGGACCCAGATGGTGGCCAAGGGACACGACTTCCCCCGCCTCACCCTGGTGGGGGTGGTGGTGGCGGACGTGGGGCTCCACCTGCCCGACTTCCGGGCCGGGGAACGGACGTTCCAGCTCCTGACCCAGGTCGCCGGCCGGGCCGGGCGGGCGGAGCTTCCGGGCGAGGTCGTCATCCAGACGTTCAGGCCCGGCCACTACGCCGTGGCCTGCGCCCAGGCCCACGACTACTTGGCCTTTTTTGACCGGGAGGCGGGCGCGAGGGAGCGGGCGGGCTATCCTCCCTTCCGGAGGCTCGCCCGGCTCCGCTTCGAGGCGCGGGCTCTCGAGGCCGCCGCGCGGGCGGGGGAGTGGGCGCGCGCCTTTCTCGAGGGGCACGGCGCCCGGCGGGCCGCGATCGGGCGCGGTGCCTCCGGGATCGAGTTCTTGGGCCCGGCACCGGCCCCCCTCCAGCGCCTCCGGGGCGTCCACCGCCGCCACATGATCCTCAAAGCCTCCTCGGCCAAGCGCCTGGGGGAGGCGCTCCGCGCCCTGCGGGCGGCCTGGGAGGAGGCGCGGGACCTTCGCTCCGTCCAGCTCATCGTGGACGTGGACCCGCAGAGCTTGTTGTGAGGGATTTTGACATCCCGTCCGCCTGCCAGGGGGGGAGGCGCGCTCACCGCATGATCATTATCTGCTCGAAGGCCTCGCAGGCGATGTCCTCGGGCCTCCCCTCCTTCAGGGAGAGGGTGAGGGTCTGGGTGGCGGTGTAGCCGGGTGAGATGCCGCCCCCGAGGGGGTTGGAGAGGTAGAGGGTGGCCTTTTGCCCGCGGCCCTCCCCCCCCGGGGGAGCGCACACGATCTTGACGATGGAGTGGGTGGAGTCGGTGGTATTGGTGTAAGTGAACTCGACGTGGGCGGTGTCCCCCTCTTTCCAGGCGCGATCGACCGCGACGCCGGCCCGCGCGGCGCCCGCGAGGGGAAGGAGGAGAAGAAGAAAGGCCAGGGCGGCGCGCTTGGCGCTCATGGGCCGTCTCCGGAGGGGGAATCCCCTCTCATTGTACCCGATTGCCTGGCTCGCGTTTCTGCCTCCGCCGGGCCGGTCCGGGGGCTCCTGCCGGGCGGTTCTCCTCGGGAGGGGGGGCATGGTATCTTGGCTCCTCCGCGCGGATCGCTGCAAAATCCCAGGGTGATTTCATCTGGCCCCGTCCGGGGTTTTGAACGAAAGAGGAGCCGCTCATGGCGCAATCCCCCCTCCGCGTCGCCCTCGTCGGAATCGGCTGGTGGTCCACCCCCGTTGGGGCGGCGGCGAAGAAGAGCGAAAAGCTCGACCTCGCCCTCTGCTGCACGCGCAACCCCGAGAAGCGCGCCGCCTTCGCGCGGGCGCACGGCTGCGCCGAGGCGGAGAGCTTTGAGGCCGTCCTGGCCGACCCTTCCATCGGAGGGGTGCTCCTCACCACCCCGAACAGCGCCCACGCCGCCCAGGTCGAAGCGGCCCTGAAGGCGGGCAAGCACGTCTGGGTGGAGAAGCCCATCACGAACACCCTCGCCGAGGTGGGCCCGGTGCTCAAGGCCTGGAGCGCCTCGGGGAAGGTGCTCTCCGTGGGCCACTGCTACCGCCGGGCCGCGGGCCACCGGATGATGCGCCGGCTCATCGACGAGGGGGCGGTGGGCCGCCCCCTGTGGGCCGAAGCGGTCTTCTCCAACCCGGCGGGCCTCGTCCTCACCCCTGAGCGCTGGCGCTTCTTCCGGGCGGAGTGCCCGGGCGGGCCCCTCATGCAGATGGGGATCCACCACTGCGACACCCTGCACTACCTGCTGGGGGCGCCCGTCCGCGTGACGGGGATCCACAAGCGCCTCGCCACCCCCGCCGAGATCGACGACGTGACCCTGACCCTCATCGAGCACGAAGGGGGGGCAGTCTCGACGCTGGCCTGCAGCTTTGTCACCCCTGGCGTCTACACCTTGCGGCTCCACGGGACCGAGGCCGTGCTCGCGCTCGAGATGGTGCGGAAGGATGTCACCCGCGCCGACCGGACGAACGATGAGACCACCCTCTCCCTCCAGCGCAAGGGGGAGGCGGGCTGGACCCCGGTGCCCCTTCCCGCGATGCCCGAGATGGTGCTGGATGAGCTGGAGGAATTCGCCGACTGCTCCCGCGGAGGAAGGCCCCCCGAGACGGGCCCGCGCGAGGGGATCTATGCCCTGGCGATGGTGGAGGGCTCGGGCCGCTCGGCCGAGGAGGGGAGGCCCGTCGAGATCAAGGCGCTCCTTGATGGCCTGGGCGTCTAGGGCGAGGGGCCTCGCGCTCTCGGCCCTTCTCATGGGGGCCGCCCTGGTTCCGGGGGGCGGAGAGGCGGCCCTCGAGCCCGAGAAGGGTCTCTTCCCGGGGGAGAGGGAGCGCCTGCCCCGGCAGGCCGAGCGGGACGCCCTCACCCTTCTCTTCGAGGGGCGGGCCGATCTGGTCTTCCGCGCTCCCGTGCCGCCTGGGCCCGCGGCGGGCAAGGAGGAGGGGGTGCGGTGGCATCATGCCTGGCGCAACCCCCAGGGCTTCTCCACGCGCCCCCTCAGGCAAGGCGAGCCCCGCCCGCCCATGGAGTTCTTGGGCTGGGGGCTGACCCTCGAAGAGGGCGGGCGCCTCGCGGCGGCGGCCTTCGACACCAACGGCCGCCTCCTCGGCGTGGCGCTCTCCCCCCCCGAGGCGATGACTTCCTCCCTTCGGAACTTTCTCGCCGGGCTGGCAGGTCGGGAGGCGGGCGATGCGGCCGCCCGGCTGGAGGTGTTCGCCGAGGCGCACCGGGGACAGCCTGCCTCCGACGGGGCGGCTTCTTGGGCGCGCTTGGCGGCCGCCTTCGGGCGGGGGAGAGAGGGCGCCTCTCCGGGGGCTCCTCCGCCGGCGCGGGTCGTGCCCGGCTACCCGGAGCCGCAGACGGCGGTGAGGATTTTGGCCGTGATCTTGGTGGTCGTTCTCGCGGGATTCGCCAACGTCGCCCTGGTGCGCCAGCGCCTTCGGCGGCAAAGGGAGGCCGAGGGCCGGCCCGGTTCGGCGCCGCGGGGGAGATAGGGGAGGGGATGGTGGGCCGTGCTGGATTCGAACCAGCGACTTCCACCGTGTGAGGATGGCACTC
>CAYMWZ010000138.1:0-7688 GCA_964394385.1 uncultured Nitrospinaceae bacterium
CCGTTCAGCCGACGGTAGGCCCGCTGCATGAGGAGCGCGTCGTACTCGAGGCCCGGGCTCTCGCAGACGACCCGGCCCTCGCAGCCCGTGTCGATCAGGGCCCGGAAGAGGTCCTTGTAGTTCATGTCGGACTCGTCGAGATCGAGGTGGTGCTTCTCGCCTTTTTCGCCGTAGGCGATGCCCGAGAGGTGGATGTGCATCCCGCCGAGCGCCGCCTTCCCCATGCGGCCCCGGATGCGCTCGAGGAGGGAGGCGAACTCCCCGTAGGTGTTGCGGGCGCCCCCCGAGCGGGCGTGGATGTGGCTGAAGTCGACCGTGATGCCCACGTTCTCGCGCCGGATCTCCTTGGCCAGGTCGGTCAGCTCCTCGATGGAGCCGAACTGGGTTTCCTTCCCCGTGGTCTCGGGGTCGAGGCGGGCGGGGCAGCCCTCCCGGCGCAGCAGGTTGGCGAGGCCCGCGATCTCCTCGCGCATGCGGGCGTAGACCTCGGCCGGGTCGCGCTTCTGGTAGAAGCCGGGGTGGAAGCAGGCCCCGTCCCCCCCGCAGGCGGCGAGGGCCCGGGCGGTCGCGAGGACGCGCTCGCGGCTGGCCTCGAGCTTCTCCCGCTCGAAGGAGTAGAGGTTGATGTAGTAGGGCCCGTGGGCGGTGATCTGGATCCCGGTCTCCCGCTGGAGTTTCTTGACGGCCTGGCAGGTCTCGGGCCGGATGCGCACCCCGTGGACGAACTCCATCTCGTAGACCCCGAGGCCGAGCTCCCGCAGCCTCTTCAGGGCGCCGGCGTGGTCCTGCGGCTTGGCCGAGTGGGGGACGCCCCCCGTGCCGAAGAGGAGCCGGTCCGGCCGCCTGGGGGGCGGGTTGACGCGCAGGGGGCCCGTGTAGGCGCGCTCGCGTGGGCGCCCGGCCTCCTCCTTCATTGGAGCGGCGGGGGTTTTCTTCTTCGCCGCCTTCCGGGCGGGCCGCTTGGCGGGCACGGCGTTCCCCTCCTGAAGCCTCCAACTTACCAAAGGCGCCCCGGGGGCGCGACGCTACGCCGCGGGGCGCGTCCTCGGCGGCTCATCGAGCCAGGCCTCGATCTGGGCCAAGAGCTCGCGCCTGCCCGTGCCCGCCTTGGCGCTCGTGAGGAGGGGCCCGGCCCAGCGGCCGTAGAGGCCGCCCCCCTGCATGAGCGTCCTGGCGAGATCGTCCGCCGCGGCCCGCCGCTCGCCGCGCTTGAGCTTGTCCGCCTTGGTGAGGGCCAGGCAGGCGGGGAGATCCGCCGCGGCGAGCCATTGGAGGAGGTCCAGGTCCATCTCCTTCGCCCCCCGCCTCGCGTCGATGAGGACGACGACCCCCCGGAGGGAGGCCCTCTCGCGCAGGTACTCCTCCACCATGGGCCGCCAGCGGGCCCGCAGGGCGAGGGGGACTTGGGCGAAGCCGTAGCCGGGGAGATCCGCGAGGAGGAAGGGCCTCGCCCCCCGCCCGGCCGGGCGGCCCTCCACCCGGAAGAAGTTGATGGTCTGCGTCTTGCCGGGCGTGGCGCTCGTCTTGGCGAGGGCCTTTCGGCCCGTCAGGGCGTTGATGAGGGAGGATTTGCCGACGTTGCTCCGCCCGGCGATGGCGACCTCCGGGAGATCCGGCGGCGGCCAGGCGCTCCTCCCCGCCGCGCTCAGGAGGAACTCGGCGCCCCCGATCCGCATCGGCCTCAGACCGCCGCCGGCGGGGCGAAGGCGTGGATGACGAGGCCGGTCCGGAGCTTGGGGTAGAAGTAGGTGGACTTGTGCGGCATCCGCCCGCCCGCCTTGGCGATCCGGCAAACCGCCTCGATGGGGGTCGGGTTCAGGAGGAGGGCCGCCTTGCACTCCCCCCGGCGCGCGGCCGCGAGGGCGGCCTCGGGGTCGGGCGTGAAGCCCATGTCCGCCTCCTCGTGGGAGGCGCGCAGGGCCCCCTCGATCACCTCGGCGTGCAGGCGGCTCACGTCCAGGGCGGCGACGCCCTCCCCGGCCGGGGAGCCCTCCCCCCGCCGGAGGAGGTAGCGGAGGGGGCCCCCTCCCTCGTAGAGGCAGAAGGCGGTCCGGCCGTTCTCCCCGAGCTCGCCCAGGCGCCGGGCGACGGCCGCGCCCTCCCCCGCCGCCGGGGGGGGCTCCTCGATCACCTCGTAGCGGCCGCCCAGGCGCGCGAGGGCCTCCGCCGGGGGCGCCCCCACCTTCTTCAAGAGCCGGTGGGTGGGGAGGATCGCCATTCCGGGGTCCTTGGCGTTGGCGAGGCACATGAGGGCCCGGTCGGCCTCCCCGCCGGGGGGGGTTCCCCTCTCGCGCGCCGCGTCCCTCAGGTTCAGGGAGGTCTCGTAGCGGTGGTGGCCGTCCGCGATGAAGGCCTCCTTGTCGGCGAGCGCGCCCTGGACCGCGCGGACCGCCTCCCGGTCCTCGCAGCGCCAGAGCGTGTGGCGCACGCCCTCCTCCTCGAAGTCGGCGAGGGGGGGCTCCGCCATGGAGGCGGCGAGGGCGGAGAGGGCGCTGTCTCTCGCGTCGTCGTAGAAGGCGAAGATGGGCCCCAGGTGTGCCCCGCACCTCCCCCAGAGGCCGAAGAGGTAGCCCTTGGGCTTGGGGAAGGTCTGCTCGTGGGGGTGGATCTTGCCCTCGCCGTAGTTCTCCAGGCGGACGGCCGAGAAGAACGCCCGCCGCTCGAGCCGCCTCCCGTCGGGGAGCGCGAAGCGCTGCCGGTAGGGATAGAGGGCGGGCCGGGGGTCGGGCGCGAGGACGCCCTCCTTGCGCCACCGGGCGAGGCAGCCCGCCGCGCGCCCGATCCTCCCCTCGTCGCCCGTCTCGCCGGGGAGGAACTCCCCCTGGATGAGCCGGGCGACGTTGTGGGGGTGGCGCGCGTGGTAGGCGCGCCGCATCTCGGGGGTGAAGACGTCGTAGGGCGGGGAGGTCACCTCCCCCATCTTCTCGGGGGCGACGCCCGCGTAGCGCAGGGCGGCGAAGGGATGGACGGCGACCACGGGGAGGTCCTCCTTTGCCTTCTATATTCCTTTTCTCTCTTCCCGAAGCAACCGGTAGTCCTCCTGCCGGATCGACTCCTTTTTCTTCTCGATCTCCTCCTCCGCCATCCCGTAGAGGGCCATGAGGCGGCCCGCCAGGGCGAGGGAGGCCTCGAACTCCTCGGCGACCACCTCCTCCGCCCCCAGGCGGTGGAGCTCGCTCACCTCCCCCACGTAGCGCGTCCGGACGAGGATGGGGAGGGAGGGGTTCAGCTCCTTGGCCTGGGCCACGATCTGGCGGCAGGAGCCGGGGTCGGGGATGGAGACCACGAGCGCGCGCGCCTGCTTCACCCCGGCCTGGAGCAGGACCGGCCGGCGCACGGCGTCCCCGAAGATCGCCCACTCGCCCGCCTCCCGCAGGCGCCGGATCGTGAAGGGGTTGAGCTCCAGGATGATGGTGGGGACGTCCATCTCGCGGAGAAGGTTCGCCACGTTGCGGCCGTTGATCCCGTATCCCACGATGATGACGTGACTCCGGGCGGGCGCGGGCCCTCTTTGGGCGCCGGCCTCCGCGCCCTCTCCGGCGGGCTGGGGGCCGAAGACCCTGCCCGTGAAGGCGTGGGAGAGGAGGACGGCGAATGGCGAGAGGGCCATGGTGAGGGCGCTCGCGGAGAGGAACTGCCGGAAGAAGGCTCCCTCGATCAGCCGGTGCTCCACCCCCGCCTGGGCGAGGATGAAGGAGAACTCCCCGATCTGCCCGAGGGCGAGGGCGGCCAGGAGGGAGATCCGCAGCCCGAAGCCGAAGGCCAGGGCCACGAGGACCACGACCAGCGCCTTCAGCCCCACGATGCCGGCGGCCAGGCCGAAGGCGGCGGCGGGCTCGGACCACCAGTGCGAGAGGTCCACGAGCATCCCGATCGAGACGAAGAAGATGCTGTTGAAGATGTCGCGGAAGGGGGTGATCTCGCTCACGATCTGGTAGGAGTACTCCGATTCGGAGATGACCATTCCGGCGAGGAAGGCCCCGAGCGCGAGGGAGATGCCGGCCAGGCTCGCCAGGTAGGCCGTGCCCAGCGCGACGAGGACCACGGCGAGCATGAAGATCTCGCGGTTCCTCGCGCGGACCACGCGCTCGAGGAACCACGGGTAGAGAAATTGCGCGACGACCAGGAACCCCCCCAGCACCCCCAGGGACTTGGCCAGCGCGAGCGCCGCCTCCCCCCACGAGGCCGTCCCGGCGCTGGCGAGGAGGGGGACCACCAGGATCATGGGGATCACGGCCAGGTCCTGGAAGAGGGAGATGCCCACCGAGAGCCTTCCCTGGGGCGATCCGAGCTCGCCGCGGTCTTCCAGGAGCTTGAGGAGGATCGCCGTCGAGCTCAGGGCGACCAGGAACCCCAGGAAGACCGCCTGGGAGGGGCTGTAGCCCCCGTACCAGCCGATCCCCGCCGAGGCGGCGATCGTCAGGGCGACCTGGAGGCCGCCCGCCCCGAGGACGAGGGCCTTCATGCGCAGAAGCTCCCGGAGCGAGAACTTGAGGCCGATGACGAAGAGAAGGAGCACGACCCCGATTTCGGCCATCTCCCTGACCGACTCGGGGTCGCGGATCAGGCCGAGGCCGGAGGGACCGATCAGGACCCCCGCGAGGAGGAAGCCGACCACCGTCGGCACGCGCAGCCTTTGCAGAAGGTACGTTACGGGGAGGGAGACCCCCAGGACGATGAGAAGCTCGCGCAAAATGGCGAATTCATGCATGAGGCCCCCGCTCCGGGAGACAGCGCGTTTGCTCAAGCGGCGTCACTGCGGATCGATCGTAAAGCCTTTTGGGTGGCTTGGGAATCTTGGGGGGGCTAGATGAGGAGGTTCACCCTCCCGCCGCGGGCGTCGCCCCCGAGGTTGGTGAGGTCCTGGCCGAGGAAGCTCTCCGCGGAGGCGGCCTTCGTCTGGCCGACCCGGGCCTGGAGGGCGGCCCGGGCGAGGTTCTTGACGAACTCCCCCTCGGCCAGCCGCAGGAGGACGGCCGCCTCGACGGGACTGAATCTCCCGCCCGGCGAGGCCGCTCCGGGCGGGGAGCTGGGAGTGATGCTGTCGACCATGGCTTCTCCCCGTGTGCGGGGGAATTCTACTAAAGGGGGAAAGCCACCGTCAAAAGGAAAGCCGCGCGGGGGCGGAGCCTGCTAGGCCACGATGTCCAGGTGAACCCCGCGGGTGCGCTTCGGCGCGGGGAGGGGCCGCTCGGGGGCCTGGGGCTTCTGGTTCTGGAGGGCGTGGCGGGCGAAGATGCGGGCGAGCTTCGCCTCGAGGGGGTCGGCCGGCTTCCCCGCCTGGCCGGGGCGCTGGGGGGCCTGGGGGAGCGGGACGTGGGGGAAGGAGGCGCTCGGGAAGTTCACGGGGTCGGCCGGCATGGCGGTTCTCCTCTCCGAAGGCTCGGGCGGGGCGCTCCGCGCGGGAGCCCCCGCCCCTCGCCAAAGCACGAACCGTGCCGCGGGGGGATTTTATAGCTCTTTTGAATTCAATGGGTTGCCAAGCCGCCTCCGGGCGCCCTCCCCCCCGCCGCGGGGCGGTGTGGCGGCCGGGCGCGGGTTTCTTGACGCCGCGGGCGGCGCGGGGGGCGTGGTAGAATCGGGGGCGCGCGGGGTCCTCCGGCCGGAAGGAAGGATGGGGACGAAGTTCGGCATCAGCTTCGGGATGCACCCGGAGCGGCTCTACTCCCCGGAGGAGATGTACGCCTTCGCCGAGGGGGCCGAGGGCCTGGGGTACGATTCCCTGTGGGTCGGGGACCACGTCGCCTTCCACGGCCACTACACCGAGAGCCTGGCCACCCTCGCGGCCTTTGCGGCCCGCACGCGGCGGATCGCCCTCGGGACCTCGGTCTACCTCTTGCCCCTCAGGCCCCCCGCGATCGCCGCCCAGGCCGCCGCCACGGTGGACTACTTGAGCGGGGGCGGGCGGTTCATCCTCGGAGTGGGCGTCGGGGGGGAGGGGGAGGCGGAGTTCGAGCTGTGCGGCGTCCCCCTCGGGGAGCGGGGGGCGCGGGCGGATGAGTCGATCGCGATCCTCCGCAAGCTCTGGAGCGGGGAGCGCGTGCGCCACGAGGGGCGCTTCTGGCGCTTCGGCGGGGTGAGGCAGTCCCCCCCGCCCCCCACGCCGGGGGGGCCTCCCATCTGGGTCGGGGGGCGGAGCGACGCGGCGCGCCGCCGGGCGGCCCTCGCGGGGGACGGCTACGTGTCCTATCTCTTCTCGCCCGGCCGCTACGCCGAGGGCCTGGCGCGGATGGAGGAGTGGGCCGCCGAGGCGGGCCGCGCCCTCCCCATCGCCGAGGGGAGGTGGACGCCCGCCCACCACGCCTTCATCTACGTGCATGAGGACGCCGGGCGGGCCCTCAGGAGCGGGACGGAGAACCTCTCGCGGCGCTACAACATGGACTTCCGGGGGGTGGCCGAGAAGTACCTCTTCTACGGGCCCCCCGCGCGCTGCCTCGAGCAGGTCGAGGCCTTCAAGCGGGCGGGCGCGAGGCACTTCATCTTCAAGCACGCGGGCCCCCCCGAGGAGGAGATGGACCAGATGGCGCGCCTGGCCGAGGAGGTCATCCCGGAGGCGAGATCATGAGGGGGCGAAGCCTCCAGTGGCCCGTCTGCACCCTCCTATTTCTTTTGGGGATGGGTGTCTTGGGCTGGTGGAGCTACACGAAGTACATGGAGGAGCAGGCCGCCCGGGCGGCGCCCGCCCCCCGCGCCGAGGCCGTCCTGCCCCCGATCGCGCAGCGCCCCGCCCCGCCGCCCGCGCCCTCCCCCGAGCGGGAGGCCTACCGCGTCCTCCCCGCCTACTTCATCGCGGGCTTCGCCCTCGTCATGGCGGCTCTCCTGGGGACGATCCTCTGGCTCTGGTGGTCGCTCAAGGACCTTGAGGGGGGGAAGCGGGTGGGGGAGGGGGACACAAAATCCAGCGGGGTGCGGGAGGCTGCGATGGGCGCGCCTGAGGCGTTGAAGGGGGAACTCCTCGACGAGCTCGTGCGGCGGATCGTCCAAGCGGTCCGCCCCCGCCGGATCGTCCTCTTCGGCTCGGCCGCGAAGGGCCGCATGGGCCCCGAGAGCGACCTGGACGTCCTGGTCGTCATGCCCGACGGGGCGCACCGCAGGCGGACCGCCCAGGCGCTCTACCGCGGCCTCATGGGCCTCGGGGTTCCCAAGGACATCGTGGTGGTCACGGAGTCGGACGTGCGACAGTACGCGGGGGAGCCGTCCCTGGTGATCTGCCCCGCGCTGAAGGAGGGAAGGGAGCTCTATCGTGCCTCCTGAGCGCGGCCTGCCCGGCTCGCCGGCGGATTGGCTGGCCCGCGCCCGCAGCGATCTCGCACTCTCCAGGATCCCCCCGCCGGAGGGCGTCCTCTGGGAGGATCTCTGCTTCCACGCCCAGCAGGCGGCGGAGAAGGCGATCAAGGCGGTCTACCGCGCCCACGGGCGCGCGTTCCGGTACACCCACGACATCGCGGAACTCCTCGACGGGCTGCGGAGGGAGGGCGTCGAGGTCCCCGCGCGGCTCGGCGAGGCGGCCGAGCTGACGCCCTTCGCCTGGCAGGCGCGCTACCCGGGCACCGGGGAGCCGCCGGACGAGGCGGAGCACCGGCGCGCCCTCCTCCTGGCGGAGGCGGTTCTCCGCTGGGCCGAAGCGGAGGCCGAGGGGCCAAGGCCCCGGCCCGGGTGAGGCGGGCGCGGGGGGCCGCTGAGGGATC
>CAYMWZ010000139.1:0-7646 GCA_964394385.1 uncultured Nitrospinaceae bacterium
AGAGGACGCCCCCCCACAGGAGCCCCCGCACGAGGGGCGGGCCGGGCAGCCAGGGCCCGGCCAGCGCCGCATAGAGGAGGGCGAAGAGGACGCCGTTCAGGTGGACCGCGGCGAGGCCCAGCCAATAGGGGGGCCTGCCCTCGAACGCCTCGGCGAAAAACAGGTGGGCGAGCCCGCGGGCGTAGTCGAGCCGGACGAGGCCCACACGGTCGGCCACCAAGGCGAACGCCAGATGGGCGTAGGTCGCCAAAAAGCCCGCGGCCGACGCCAAGAGAAAGAAGTCGAGCCGCATGCCCCTCCTCGCCGCGGACCGAAGGACCTCTCCCCGCCCGGCCTAGCCCGTGTACTCGAGGATGTGCATCCCCGCCCCGTTTCGGTCGATCAGGTAGAGCCTCCCCTCCTCGTCCGCCCCGATGTCGTTCGACTGGACGGAGGGCGCTCCGAAGTCGCAGGCGGGGACGTAGTGGCCCACCTCCTTGGGCTTGAAGGGATCCGAGACGTCCACGGCCCTGAGGCCCGCGTTGAAGTAGGTCAGGAAGACGAGGTTCGCCCAGGGGCCCTCGGCGGGGATGTTCTCCAGGATGTTGTGGGCGCCGAAGCGCTTGCCCCGGTTCATGTATTTCTCCCGGTCGGGGATGTAGGTGGCGATGGGGATGGGCCTCCCCTCCTGGCGGATGTCGATGACCCACATGAACTGGCTGTCCGGGTAGTTGGCGCGGGCGCGCCCCTCGTCGGTGGCGACGACGTAGGGGCGATCCCCGACGGGCCAGACGGTGTGGGTGGCGCCCACGAAGGGGGGCGACCAGCTGAGGTGGCTGACGAGCCTTGGCCTCGACAGATCCGACACGTCGGCGATGGCCATCCCGCCCCCCCAGAAGCCGCAATACATGCGGTTGTCCCGGATCACGGGCGGCCCGTGGCAGGTCCAGGTGCGATCGGTGTTCCCGGGCTCTCCGGAGGGAAGGTTTTTCTTCAAATCCTGCTCGGGGAGGCCCCAGACGCTCACGACCCGGGGCTTGAGGGGATCCTTGATGTCGAGGGTCCAAATCACCCGCTCGCGCCAGCCCTCGGCCTCGTTGGGGAAAAACGCGAGCCCGCGCGCGTTGTCGACGCCAAAGCGGTGGGGGCCGTTCCCCGGCAGATCGTAGAAACCCACCTGCCGGATCTGGGCGGGCTGGCGGATGTCGTAGATGTAGAAGCCCGCCTTCGCCTTCTTGCCCTCCTCGGTCTTCAAGCGCTCGGCGTTCACGTAGAGGAGATCCTCCCCCACGACGCGCACCTTGTGCATGTGGATCCCGGGAGGCGCCTTCACCTCGGCGACGCACTTGGGCTTCCGCGGGTCGGAGACGTCATGGACCGTGAACCCCTCGGGCCCGTCGTAGCTGGATGAGCCGACGGCCCCCACGTAGGCGAATCCCTTTTTGACCTCAACGAGACTGCCCCCGCCCCAGGCGGCCTTGGGGTCGTGACCGAGGAGCCTGAAATTTTTGGATTCCGCGGGATCGCCGACGGCCATGCCTTGGTTTCTCCTCACTGAGAGAGTGGATGCGGTCCCGGGGCGTCCGCCCGCCGCGGAGCGCCCCTCCTCCGCGTGACGGAGGACGCCCGGGTTCCATTCGAAGAGTCGAGAGCGGCTCAAGGTATCGGCCCGCGGAGAGGGTGTCAAGAAAACCTTCCCCCCTCCCCGCGCCTGCGCCCGGGAGCCTAGCCCGCCTTCCCCTCGTAGACCTCGATGACGCGGATGGCGTCGTCCTTGCTCCAGCCCGCCGACTCGGCGCGGCGGAACATCTCCCTGGCCGCCTTCACCACCGCCAGCTCAAACCCCCGCTCCCGGGCCAGGTCGACGGCCATCCCCATGTCCTTGACGAAGATCTCGACAGCCCCCTGCGGCGCGAAGTCCCGCCTGAGGATCCTCGGGCCCGCCAGCTCGAGGAGGTTCCCCCCCACCGTCCCCGACCGGAGGACCTCCATGATGGTTTCGTCCGGGATTCCCGAGCGCTGGCCGAGGAGGAGCGACTCGCAGAGGAGCGCAACGCCTGCGTTCACGAAGAGATTCGTCACCAGCTTCATCGTCGCGCCCGTTCCGCTCGCCCCCGTGTAAACCACCTTGCGGCCGAGGGGGCGGATGATCGGAAGGACGCGGTCGAACACCTCCTTTTTCCCGCCCACCATGAAGGCGAGCGTGCGCTGGTGCACCTGATCGACCGAGCCGGAGACCGGGGCGTCCAGCATCTCGACCCCTCTCTCGGCCAGCTTCTCGGCGAGGCCCGCCGACCAGGTGGGATACATGGTGCTCATCTCGACATGGATGAGGCCCCTCTTTCCCGCCGCCGCGATCCCCCTCGGGCCGATCGTGTTCTCCTCGATGTGCTCCGGCTTGAGCAGCATGGTGAAGGTGATGTCGGAGCGCTCGGCCACCTCGCGCGCCGAGGCGGCGGGGCGGCCGCCCGCCTCCTTGAGCATCCCCATCCGGGCGGGATCGATGTCGTAGCCCGACACCTCGTGGCCCGCCGCCATGAGGTTTCGCGTCAGGGGAGTCCCCATTTTCCCCAGCCCGATAAAACCCAGGCGCTCACCCATCGTCCAAAGCTCCTCTCCGAGGATGTAATGCCAAGCTCCGGGCGCGGGGCGGCCGAGCCGCCAGCGCCCCCGCGGGTTTCCCGCCGCCCTCCGGAGCGTTTAGAATAACCGTGTTTTGAGGGGCTCCCCGCCGGTCAGGGCCTGAGGGCGGGCCTCCCCGCCACCGCGTTCGGGTTCGGAGAGAAAAAATCATGCCGGCCACCCCCCTCCTCTCCCGCCACCAGGCGGCGGGGGCCCGCCTCGTCGAGGAGGCGGGCTGGCAGATGCCCGCCGATTTCGGGGACCCCCAAGCCGAGCACCGCGCCTGCCGCGAGAGCGCCATTCTGGTCGACCTCTCCCACCACGGCAAGCTGAAGTTCTCGGGGGCCGACGCCGTGGACTTCCTCCACGGGATGCTCTCCAACCGGGTGAAAGACCTCCGCCCCGGGGAGGGAGTGTACGCCACCTTCCTCTCCCGCCAAGGAAAGTTCGTGGCAGACCTGCATCTTTACCGGAACGAAGCCGACCTCGCGGCCTTCCTCGCGCCCGGGATGGCCGCGGCGCTCGCCGAGGCGATAGACAAGTTCATCATCATGGATCAGGTCGAGACGGCCGACATGACGGAGTCCTTGTGCGCCCTCGGCCTCTTCGGCCCCAGGGCGGGCGGTCTTCTGGCCCAGGCCGGCTTCACCCTCCCCGAGCTGCCCGAGCACGGCCACATCGAGCGGGAGGAAGTGCGCCTCGCCCGGGAGCTCTGGACGGGCGAGGAGGGCTGGCTCCTCACGGCGCCCGCCGGCCGAGCCGAGGCGCTCTGGGAGGCGCTCTGCGGGGCGGGCGCCCGGCCCGCCGGCCTCGCCGCCTTCGAGACGCTCTCCCTGGAGGCGGGGATCCCCCTCTTCGGCAAGGACATGGGCCCCGAGGTCAACCCCATGCAGGCCGGCCTGGAGGCCCGGGCCATCGACTTCCACAAGGGCTGCTACATCGGCCAGGAGGTGATCGCCAAGATCAAATACCTCGGCCAGGTGAACCGGGGGCTCGCGGGCATCCGTCTCGAGGGAAGCGCCGTCCCCCCGCCGGGGGCCAAGGTGATGCGGGGAGAGAGCGTGGTGGGCGCCCTCACGCGGGCCGCCTTCGGGCCCACGGTGGGAAAGGTGATCGCGTTCTCCTATCTTCACCGCACCGCGATGGCGCCGGGCACCGCCGTCACGGTGCGCCTGAACGGAAAGGAGATGGGCGGCGAGGTGGTGGAGCTCCCCTTCTACCGGGGCCAGAACCCGGCCCCCTGAGGGAGGCGCACCCCCCGTGGCCTACAAGCGGCTCTTCACCCTGGAGGAGGCGCGCTCCCTCGTTCCCGACCTCAGGCCCCGCCTCCAGGAGATGGCCCGCATCTGGAGCGATCTGCTCCCCATGCAGAGCGAGATCCGGAGCCTGGAGGAGCGGGCCCAGCGGGGCGGGGGGACCCTCCCCGCGACGGGCGAGTACCTGCGCCACATCGAGGCCCTGAACGTCCACTTCGCCTTCCTGAGGAAGGCCGGCGTGGAGCTCAAGGACCTCGCGACCGGCCTCGTGGACTTTCCCTCGGTGCGGGAGGGCCGGGTGGTCTATCTGTGCTGGCGGATGGAGGAGGAGACGGTCACCTACTGGCATGAGGTCGAGGCGGGATTCGCCGGCCGGCGGCGAATCGAGGGCTCCTCCCCGGGCGCTCGGCCCGGTTGACCGCTCTCCCCGCCGGGGGCATATTGGCTACACTTGCTCGTCAATTGCCCTATCGCTTGAAACCGACTTTGTGGAGGAGGAATGCGCTGATGGCAAAGGCCGTGCGGGGACGAAAACCCGAAACCTCGCCCGCCGGGGACGGCACCGGCCAGACGCTGGGGCTTGAGCAGCTCGGCCTGAAAAACGTGGGCCGCGTATACCGCAATCTGCCGGTTCCTGTCCTGATCGAGATGGCGGTGGCCCGGGGCGAGGGCTACCTGGCTCCCAACGGCGCGCTCGTCGTCCTCACCGGCAAGTTCTCCGGGCGGTCGCCCAAGGACAAATTCACCGTCGACCAGCCCCCCTCGACGGAGGACATCTGGTGGGGCTCCATCAACCAGAAAATCTCCCCCGAGAACTGGGACCGGATCTTCCAGAAGGTGGTGAGCTACACCCAAAACCGAGACCTCTTCGTCTTCGACGGCTTCGTCGGTGCCGACCCGCGCTACAAGCTCCCCGTCCGCGTCGTTTCCGAGCAGGCCTGGCACTCCCTCTTCTGCCATACGCTCTTCATCCGGCCCACCCCGGAGGAGATCCGCAGCCACAAGAGCAAGTTCACCGTCGTCAACGTGGGGAAATTCCTCGGCGCGGGGCCCGCCGAGGGGCTGCGCCAGGAGAATTTCACGCTGGTCAACTTCGAGAAGGGGCAGGCCCTCATCGGCGGCTCCGAGTACGCGGGGGAGATGAAGAAATCCGCCTTCTTCATCATGAACTACCTCCTCCCCAAGCAGGGCGTCTGCCCCATGCACTGCTCCGCCAACATGGGCGAGGACGGCAGGACCGCCCTCTTCTTCGGCCTCTCGGGCACGGGCAAGACCACCCTCTCGGCCAACCCGGGGCGGCGCCTCATCGGGGACGACGAGCACGGCTGGAGCGACAAGGGCATCTTCAACTTCGAGGGGGGCTGCTACGCCAAGACGATCGACCTCACGCGCGAAAACGAGCCCCAGATCTGGGACGCCATCCGCTTCGGCTCGGTGCTCGAGAACGTGGTCGTCGACCCCCTGACGCGGGAGATCGACTACACCGACATGTCCATCACCGAAAACACCCGGGCGACCTATCCCAACTCCTTCATCGAAAACTGCGTCACCTCCGGCATGGGCGGCCACCCGGAGAACATCTTCTTCCTCACGTGCGACGCCTTCGGGGTCCTCCCCCCCATCAGCAACCTCACCCCCGAGCAGGCCATGTACCACTTCCTCTCGGGCTATACCGCAAAGGTCGCCGGCACCGAGGCCGGCGTGGACGAGCCCGAGTCCACCTTCAGCACCTGCTTCGGCGCCCCCTTCCTGGCCCTGCACCCCGTCCGCTACGCCGAGATGCTCCGGGAGAAGATCCAAAAGCACAAGGCGCAGGTCTGGCTCGTCAACACGGGCTGGATCGGGGGGGCCGCGGGCCAGGTGGACCGAATCCCCCTCAAGCACACCCGCGCCCTCCTCACCGCCGCCCTCGAGGGCCACCTCGCCAAGGTGCCCACCCAAAAGGTCTCCGCCTTCGGCCTCGAGGTCCCCACGCGGTGCCCGGAGGTGCCCGCGGAGATCCTGGCCCCCCAGCGGATGTGGAAGAACCAAAAGAAGTACGAGGAGAAAGTGCGGGAGCTGGCCGGGGATTTCCGCAAAAACTTCAAGCAGTTTGAAGATCTAATGACCCCGGAGGTGAAAGCCGCCGAGCCGAACGTCTAGCGCAGGAGGGAGAGCCCACCATGCCGGTCGTCCATGTGAGCCTCATCGAGGGGCGGAGCAAGGCGCAGAAGAAGGCCATGGCGGAGGAGATCACCAACACCATCCACAAGCACGCGGGCTCGCCGAAGGAGGTGATCACCGTCGTCTTCCACGACGTCGGCGGCGACTCCTGGGCGGCGGGCGGGACCCTCTTCTCCGACCGCAAGAAAGCCTAAAGGAGTCTTCCATGAGCTTCCGAATGGCCCTCGTCCAACCCCTGGGCCACAAGCCCCCCGAGGACGAGCGAAACGTCGCCGACGCCGTGCGCTGCGTGGAGCAGGCCGCCTCCCAGGGGGCGGAGTTCGTCGCCTTCCCCGAGACCTACCCCGGCCCCTGGCGGATGCCCGCCCGCTTCGACCCGACCGGGGCCATGGTCGAGGTGGCCCAGCGGTGCGGCGTCTACGTCCAGTACGGCACCCTCGAGCCCATCGACGAGAAGGCCCGCACGGCCTACAACCTCCTCATGCTCGCCCGGCCGGGGGGAGGCCCGCCCGGAAAATACCGCCGCACCCATCCGCCGGGCCCCTGGATCTACACGGGGGGGCCGTACTGGGAGTTCCAGTACGTCGCGGGGAGCGAGTTCCCCGTCTTCGAGACCCCCCACGGCCAGGTGGGCCTCGCCATGTGCAGCGAGGTGTACATGCCCGAGGTGGCCCGGGCGCTCGCCCTGAGGGGGGCGGAGATCATCTTCCTCCCCGCGGGGGTGGACAAGCAGAAGCTCTGGGCCACCTGGCGGACGCTCATCTGGGCCCGCGCCATCGAGAACCTGGCCGTCGTCGTGACCACCCAGAACCTCTTCGACGCCTCCCAGCGGGGGCTCGCCATGGTGGCCACCCCCGAGGAGATCATCTTCGAGAGCACCAAGCCGGGGATGTTCATCGTGGACATCGACCTCGGGAGGGCGCGGGAGCTGCGCGCCCAGAGGGACGAGGTGGGCTCCTCCAAGACCAACGCCGCCAAGGCGGGCGTCCTCCGCCAGTGGCAGCGCCCCGAGATGTACGAGAAATTCTTCCCCCGGGAGGGGGCGGCCCGCTGAGGCGCCCTCCCCCGAGCGCGCGGCCCCCCGGCGGCCTCCGCCGGGGGGTTTGTTCGTGAGGGCCACCGTGCCGCGCACCTACTTCTGGATCCTCTACGCCCACATTCTCGCCGCCTGCCTCTTCGAGGGCGGGATGGTGTTCTTCGGGATCCTCCTCAAGAGCCTCCGCCGCCGGCTGAGCCCGGAGGAGTTCGCCGGGGAGGCGACGGCCATCCTCCGCTTCTACCACCCCTTCATCCTCACCTGCATGGGCGTCCTCATCCTGACGGGGGCGTGGTACCTGACCGGCCTCAAGATCGCGATGGGCCCCGCCTTCGGGCGCCTGTTCGTCCCCCTGGGGCTCAAGCTCGCCGTCGTCTTCCTCCTCATGATGGGGATGAGCTTCCAGTTCTTCGCCCTGGGGCTCAGGCTCACGCGGGGGACGGGCCCCGCCGGGGACGGGCGGCCCATCGGCGCGACGACCGAGGAGCGCCTCCGCCTCATCGGAGCCCTCGAGAAGGCGAACCTCGCCAACCTCGCCCTCGGGCTCCTCGCCGTCCTCTTCGGCCTGGTCCTGGCGAAGGGGTTTTAGG
>CAYMWZ010000140.1:0-7620 GCA_964394385.1 uncultured Nitrospinaceae bacterium
GCGAAAAGGCGCAGGATGGCGATGTTGGAGTTGCTCTTCTTGGCGCAGCAGACGAGGCGGGGCACCGAGGCGAAGGCCTCGTCGAAGACCCGGAAGTGGCGGACCAGGGTCTTGTGGCTGTAGGCGTAGAAGGGCGTCCCCACCTCCCGGGCCAGGCGGGAGAGAGGGACTCCCTCGGCGTGAAGCTCGCCCCTCTTGTACTCGAAATAGTGCATCGTCGTCTTCTCTCGGGGCCGCGCCGGCGCGCCTCAAAGCCCCGGGATGACGGGCTCCTTGGGCGGCCGGGGGGGGCCCTTCACCCCGCAGCCGCCGGCCGCCCACCCCAGACACGCAAGGAGCACACAGGCGGCCGCCCGCTTGAGCCACGCCCGCCTAGACACCGAGCCGCCTTCGCTCCGCCCGGATCTGGCGCAGGACGCTCCCCCGCGAAGCCCCCCCCTCGCTCCGCCGGGAGGCGAGGGAGCGCTCGAGCCCGGCCGCCTCGAGGTCCGGGGACCTGAGCCTCCGGTCCGCCCGCCTGAGGTCCTCCGGGGCGAGGTCTCCCAGGGGGACGCCCTTTCGCGCCGCGAGGCGGACGGCGCGCCCCGCCGCCTCGTGCGCCTGCCGGAAGGGCACCCCCCGGCGGACCATCGCGTCCGCCAGGTCGGTGGCCGTCATGTAGCCCCCTTCGGCCGCCTCCGCCATGCGCTCCGGGCGGGGCTTGAGGGCCCGCACCAGGGGCGCCATCACCTCGAGCGAGGCCAAGAGGGTGTCGGCCGCGTCGAAGAGCGGCTCCTTGTCCTCTTGCATGTCCCGGTTATATGTCAGCGGCAGCCCCTTCATCAAGGCGAGGAGCGCCATGAGGTTCCCAAAGGCGCGCCCGCTCTTGCCCCGGACGAGCTCGGCCACGTCGGGGTTTTTCTTCTGGGGCATGAGGGAGCTGCCCGTGGCGAAGGCGTCGGAGAGCTCGACGAAGCCGAACTCCCCGCTCGCCCAGAGCACGATCTCCTCGCCCAGGCGGCTCAGGTGCATCATGGCGATGGCCGCCGCCGCCGCGAACTCGATGGCGAAGTCGCGGTCGCTCACCGCGTCCATGCTGTTCTCGGCCACGGCCGCGAAGCCGAGCCGGCGGGCCACCCGGGCGCGGTCGATGGGGTGGCTCGTCCCGGCGAGCGCCCCCGCACCCAGGGGGAGCACGTTCACCCGGAGCCTGACCTCGGCGAAGCGCTCCCCGTCGCGGCGGAACATCTGGCCGTAGGCCAAAAGATGGTGGGCGAAGCTGACCGGCTGGGCGCGCTGGAGGTGGGTGTAGCCCGGCATCACGAGCTCCACCCCCGCCTCCGCCTGGGCCACAAGGGACCGCCGGAGCCCCCTCAGGGCCTCCTGAATGAGGTCGATCGCGTCCCGCATCCAAAGCCTGAGCGCGGTCGCCACCTGGTCGTTGCGGCTGCGCGCGGTGTGAAGGCGCCCCCCCGCGGGGCCGATGCGGCGGATGAGGGCCGCCTCGATGTTCATGTGCACATCCTCATGGCGGGGGTCGAAGCGGAAGCGCCCGGCCTCCACCTCGCGCAGGAGGGCCCGCAGCCCTTGGGCGATCTTCCGGGCCTCGCCCGGGGGGATGATCCTCTGGGCGCCCAGCATCTCGGCGTGGGCGATCGAAGCGCAAATGTCCCAGGGGGCGAGCCTCCGGTCGAAGGAGACGCTCTCGGTGAAGGCCTCGACGCGCGGATCGGTCGCTCCGGCGAACCGCCCCCCCCAGGGTTTCGGGGAGGCGCTCCGCCCGCCCCGGCGCTTTTGGCCCCTCTGGCTCATGCCGCCTCCCTCGCCGCCCCCGGCACCGGGCGCCCGCCGAGGCGCGCCCTCTAGGGCACAAAGAAACCGTTACTTACACGAACCCCTCCGGGGGAGCAACTCTTTCGGGAGGGCTCCCAAAAAGGGCGGAAGGCTGTGCAAGAGCGCCCCTCCCGCCTAGACTGGGGAGGCGGGGAGTCCAGCCGGGCGAGATTCGCCCTCCCGCGAGGAGGGCCCGGTCATGAGTCGGGGCGCCACGGCCGCTTCGATCGTCCTGGGAGTCTCTCTCCTCCTCTCGCCCGGCCGCGCGGCCGCGGCGGACGCCGCGCAGGCGCTCGCCTCTCTCCAGCTCAAGAGCGGCGGGGTGGGCGCCGAGGGGCGCGAGGCGCCTCCCGGCTTCCGGGCCAGGCTCATCTTCGCCAACCCCGAGGGAGAGTACTTGGCGAACGTGCGGGTGATCTTCCGGATGGGGAAATTCGAGCGGGAGGGGTTCTCGGAAGGCCCCTGGCTTTGGGTGAGGGGGGAGCCGGGCCGCTACGAGGTGGAGGCCCGCGCGGGCGGCGCCTCCGCCAGGGGCGTCCTCGCCCTTCCGCCGGAGGGGGCGGCCACCCTCATCCTCCGGCTGAGATGATCCGCGGCCGGGGCGGCCTGCTAGCCGAGCCTCTCCTGGAGGCGCTCGAAGCTCTCGCGCATGGGAGCGTGGTAGACCGCGAGCTCGTAGACCAGGAGGTCCTTGAGCGCGGGCATGTTGCTGCGCTGGATCTCCTGGCTCATTTTCCCAATCACCCCTCTCAGGTCGTTGGTCACGGCCGTGAGGGACCTCCCCTCCATCTCGACGGTGGAGGGGTCCGTGCCCGAGAGGCGGAGGAGGTCCCGGAAGCACTGCAGGGCCAGGCTCCATCCCTCGGCGCAGTCTCTCACCCCGACGAGGGCCTCCGCGTACTCTCCCCGCTCGATGTGGCGGGCCGCCCCGTCCGCGCGGTCGGCGAGCCGGTCCAGGAAGGGGCCCATGTCGGCGCAGGTGCGGCGCGCGAGCGCCCGCGGCTCGGCCGAGAGGAACTCGAGCGTCTCCAACTCCCGGAGGGGGCGCCCCTTCCACTGGGCGACCTCCTCCTGGGTGACGAGGGCCTCGCCGTGAAGCGCCCCCAGGAGGACGCGCCCCTCCTCCCGGAAGCGGTCCACCGCCCATCCCTGGAGCTCGCCGAAGGTGGCGACCCCCTCGGGGACCTCGTGCCACTCGTCGTCCATCTTGAAACGCGCGACATCGGCGGTGGTCATGTGTCGATCTCCACTTCCGCTAGGCGGCGCTCTGCGCGATTTCGCGCCACGCCTCCGCCAGGGAGGACATGACCTTGGCCGCCTCGGAGAGCGGCGCGGGGTCGCGTTCCTTGAGCGCCCTGCCGATCAGGTCCAGAACGTACCGATACAAATCCGAAAGGCACTCCGCCAGCTCGGGCGAGGCCTTTGGGTTGATGACGCCGAGGAGCTCGGTCACGATGTTCATGGCCCGCAGAAGATGGGGGGCCGCGTCCGGGAACCGGCCGTCCTGGCCGAGGAGGGCCTCCCCCTTCCGGATGTGCTTGAGGGCGCCCTCGTAGAGAAGAACGACAAGCTGGATTCGGGAGGCCGTCTTCACCTCGGTGCTCTTGTAGCTGGCGCAGGGGTTCCGGGGGTCCACGATCGCGGGCTCCTATCTTCGGCTGCGGCGGAAGGCGAACGCCTGCGAGACCGCCTCGATCTGGCGGATCTGCCTCTCGAGGAACGTGCTCGTCGTCTGCAAAAGGCCGAGGGCCTGCTCGAGCCGGGTGAACTCCCGCTGGAGCCGCAGGCGCTCCTTCTCGGCGCGCTCGGTCACCGCGTCGATCTGGGACTGGAGGTCCTTGATCCTCCCGTCGGCCTCATCGATGGCCGTCTGGATCGGCCCCTCCTTCGTCTCGTCGGTGAGGAAGGCGAGGAACTCATCGAGCTGGGCGGCGATCCCCCGCGAGACCACCGCATGCCCCTGGAAGGACCCCTGGGCGGTGAGCTGGGCCGGGGTGAGCGTCACCCGGAGCTGAAGGCCCTCGGTTGTGGCGTTCCCGGCGTTGCCGATGAGGACCTGCCCCTCGCCCGTGGCCGCCTCGCCGCCGATGGTCCCCTTGACGTCCTGGCCCTTGAACGTGACCTCCTGGCCGGCCGTCGCGCTCCCCAGCCCGCTCGATCCCGCCGTCCCGCTCGCCACGTTGGACTTCACCTGGAAGGAGTTCTTCGAGCCGAACTCGTCGTGGCTGAGGGTGATCTTCCCCGTGCCCGAGTCGAAGCTCGCCCGGACGTTCCCGATCCCGGCGTTCAAGAGCGCCGTGTTGATGGCGGAAACCGCCGTCTCGGCGCTCATCCCGTTGGTCAGGTTCACGCCCGCGACGAGCTCGCCCACCGTGATGGTCAGGCTCTCGTTCACCGTGATTCCGCCCGAGACGTTCTGCGCCCCCACGTCCTCGGCGCGGGTGGCCGCCTGGGTGATGTCGACGGCGTAGCCGAGGGAGGAGCTCGTCTTCGTCTTGTCCGTGAAGCCGAGCACCTCGACGTCGGGGTCGGTGGCCTCGCCCACCGCGGCCAGGAGGTTGCGCACCTCGTCGGGCTTCGAGCTGAGCTGCTCGCCGAGCTTGCTCGAGTCGAAGAGATAGGAGCCCGTCTCGGGGTTGAGCGTGATCCCGATCTGGCTGAGGGCGCGCAGCTTCCCCACCGCGACGCTCTTCACCGAGCCGTTCAGGATCCCGCTCACCCGCGAGCGGATGGTCAGGACGTTCTGGTCCCCGAAGAGGGGGCCCGACGTGTTCGTTTTGGCGTCGAAGAAGCTCTGCTTCTCGATGAAGCTCTCGGCGGTGTTGATCGCGTTCACGAAGGACTGGACGGCCTTCGTGACGCCCGAGGTGTCGCGCTTGACGTCCACGATGACGGTGGCGCCCGAGTCGGCCTTGAGGAGGCTGAGGGTGACCCCCTCGATGAGGTCGGTGATGGTGTTCGAGTTCTTGGTCACGGTGAAGGTGGTGGCCCCGCCCCCCACCTTGAGGACGGCGTCCTGTGCCTTCTCGCTCTCGGCGAAGACGAGCCCCCCGTGCTGGTAGGTCAAGGTCACGGCGCCCGACTGGGCCTGGTTGAACTTGACCGTCCCCGTGTCGAAGTCGATGACGTAGCCCTGGGTGGCGGTCGCGGGGGGCTGGGCCGCGGTGAGGGGCGTGCCCACGCCCATGTCGGCATGGGTGAAGCTCGCCGTGCCTCCCGTGCCCGGGTCGGCGACGGTCCCCGCCAGCGCGGCCCCGGAGAAATCCGTGTTCAGGGAGACATACACCTTGTAGGAGGTGGCCCCCGTCACGCGGTTCCAGGTAACGATGTTCCGCTGGTCGTCGCCGCCCGCCCCCGTGTTGATGCTGACCGTTTGGCTCCCCACCGTCTCCCCACTCGCGTCCAGAGCGGTGACCTTGTAGTGGAAGGTGGTCTCCCTCACCAGGGCGCCGCCCGCGTCCTGATTCTCGATCGTCGTGATGGTGGGGGAGGCCAGCTTCTGCTGGATGGTCGCCCCGTCGATCTTGACCGTGGGCGTCGTGCCCGGGTTGGGCCGGGTGGCGAAGGCGAACGTGCTGTTGTCCCCGTCGTCCGTCGTGGCCGTGTCCGTCCCCTTGCCGGCGCCCGCCGCCTCGTCCGTTACGGTGGTGAGGAAGAGGGCGTTGCTGAAGGAGAGGGTGAACTTCCCCGAGCTGCCCCCGTCGTTCGCCGTGACGAGGAGCTTGAAGGGGCGAAGCGAGTCGTCCACCTTGACGATGGAGGCGGTCACCTTGGCGCCCGAGGCGTTGATGGCGTCGCGGATCCCCTCGAGGTGGTTGTTGGCGCTCGAGAGGGTGACGGTCTTGGTGATGGCCGAGGCGCCCTCCCCCACCGTGATCGTGAGGTCGCCCGTCACCCCGAGGGAGGTCTTGGTGTCCTTGAAGCGGTTGGTGACGAACTGCTGCTTGGTCGCCAGCTGGACCACCGTGATCTGGGTGGAGCCCAGGGCCGCCTTGTCCGAGGCGGTGGCGGTGAGGATGGCGGTGTTGCTGCTCGTCGCCGTCTTCTGGGCGAAGAGGGACTTCGCCTTGAGGGTGTCCGAGGCGGTGCGCAGGCTCAGGTAGTTGGCCTGGAGCGTCTGGAAGAGGGAGATGATGTTGGTCTCGCCGGCTTGCTTGTCCTCGAGCTGGGCGATGCGGCGGGCCTGGATCGCGATGAGCTGATCGATGATGCTCTGGGTGTCCAGGCCCGATATCAGGCCGTTCACCGTCACGGATCCGGCCATGAGGCTCCCCTCTCCTCGCGCGGAAAGATCCCCTCAGGCGGAACATGCACGATTCGTGCCTGTTGGAGGCCCCCCCTCCCCCGGAAGGCCCGCGGGGGGCCCTTCTGCGGGAGAGGGGGGTGATTCTATAACTTCCTTAAAATCAACCGGTTGAAGGATGCCCCTTCGTCCGGCCCAAAGCCCTACACCTGCTCGTCCAACAACAACCCGTTGGGGCCGGCCGCCTGGAGCCTCCGCGCCAGCAGCAAAATCCCATTCGGCGGGATCTGGCGGATCAATTTGCCGCCCTCCCGGGTGTGAATCCGGAAGACGAAGGTGTTGGTCGCGTCGTCCACCGAAACCTCCGCCCGGAACTTGTCGAAGTCCACCCTCTGGTTCAGCGCCTGGGCGATGGCCCTCGCGTGCTCGAGAGAAACCTCGATCTTCTCTTCTGTCGTCGGGGCCGGCTGAGGCGCTGGCACCGGGGGGTGGCCCCCTCCGCCGACGGGCGGAGGACTGGCGGGCGCGGTCCTTGGTTCGCCGGACGCAACCGGAGCTGCGCTCACGTTCCCTTGAACCATGGTGCCTCTCCCCCGGAAGCGCGCCCCCGGGGGCCGGAGCCTATCCTTGGCCCCGGCCCCCGGATGGCGCTGGTGCTGCCGTCCTTAGGTGGCCCTCCCTTACGCGAGGAGCTGGAGCACCGCCTGCGGGATGGCGTTCGCCTGCGTCAAGATCGCCGTGCCCGCCTGGAGGAGGATCTGGTTCCGGGTGAACTGCACGGTCTCATCCGCGAAGTCCGCATCCCGGATGGCGCTTTCGGCTGCCGCCAGGTTCTCCACCGCGACGCCGAGACTGGCGATGTTCGACTCCAGGACGTTCGCCTGGAAGGCGCCCAGGCTGCCCCGCAGCGTCGTGATCTGGCTGATGGCGGCGTCCACGAGCCGGATGGCGTCGTTCGCCCCGTCCACCGTGGTCACGTCAATGTCGGCCACGGTGGCGCCCGTCTTCACGAGCCCCTTGGCGTCGAGGCCAAGCTGCTTGGCCCGCACGTCGGGGAGATCCTGGAGGACCGTCTGGGCCGTGTTGGCGCCCACCTGGAAGAGGAGCGACTTCTGGTTGATGGTGACGGTGAAGGTGCCCGTGGCCGGGCCCGTGAACTTGACCTTGATGCCGTCGGCGTTGTCCCCGACCGAGTTCAGGGTCAGGAACTGGGCGTCCCCGCTGGCCGTCACGCCGTTGATGGTGCCCGCCACGTCCGTCCCCTTGATCGAGACGTTGGTCGTCCCGACGGTCGAGTGGAAGGGGAGGGTGGATTCCTTGTTGGACTTGATCTTCGTCTCGACCGAGCCGAACTCGTTGTTGGTGATGGTGAGCTCGCTGTCCTTCGAGGCGGTATCGTCGGTGTCGGCGGTGAAGGTGGCCTTGGCCTCGATCTCGTCCGCCACGAGGGCCGAGTTGATGAGGGAGACGAGCGAGGTGACCGACGTCCTGGAGGCGACGGTGACGACGGTGCTGTCGTTGATGGTCAGGGTCTCGCCGAGGAGCAGGATGTCGCTCGCGTTGAG
>CAYMWZ010000141.1:0-7517 GCA_964394385.1 uncultured Nitrospinaceae bacterium
GTATCCGTCCTCCTCGACGAATTGGGCGAACTCCGACTGGGTGACGGCCGCCTTCGCGATCGAGAAAGACCTCAGCTCGACGGGATGCGCCCATTTTTCATTGTCGAAGACGAACGGCTCCTCTCGGCTCCCGCCGAGGAGGAAGGTCCCGCCGGGAACGCGGGCGTCGCCCGGGAGGGGTCCGCCGCCTTCGACGCGCGGGGGGGATTTTCGATCCCCGGCGTTGGAGAGGCGGGGGGAGGGGTACCCCAGCGTCTGGCGGGTGTAGGTGAAGGCCTCGGTGTGCATGTCTTCGTGGAGGAGCGCATAGAGGATGTGATACCTCTCCTCCTCCGACAGGCCTCCCTGCCGGATCCGGCGCAAGACGCGCTCTCTCACCTCCCGCATGTAGGCGAGCGTCTCTTCGCGGGACGGGAGCGGCAGGCCCCATCTCACGTCGTGTTCGATGGCGATGGAGTCGTAGAGGGAGTCGCCATCCTCGCGGATGGGCCTTTGCCCGCCTGCGTGCCGCAGCACCCATTTTTCCTGGAACCACGCCATGTGCCCGATTTCCCAGAGGAAGGGATTCACGATGGCGAGGCGGGGGCCCATCATCTGCTCGTCCGTCAGGTCCGCCACGAGCTCAAACGTCCGCTCGCGGGCATCCCGCGCCCAGTCCGCGAGGGTTTCGTCATGCATCACGGGAGTTCCTCCGTCACGAAATGAAGCGGCCCGCGGCGCCCCCCGCGCGTTGTGCCGCGGGTCGTTCTCGCGCCGCCGCCTTTTTCAGCCGCTTCGCACCCTCAGGTACTGGACGCTGAAGAGCCGGTCCCCGTCCGTCCACACCTTCTCCACCTCGAAGCCGCCCTCCGCCGCGAGAGCGGCGAAGTCCTCGAGGCGGTATTTGTGGCAGTTCTCGGTATGGATGCTCTCATCTTTCTCGAAGCGGATTTCGGCATCCCCGAGGCGGACGATCTGGGCGACCGTGCTGACCAGGTGCATCTCGATTCGGCCGAGTTCGGGGCGGAAGAAGGCCCGGTGGAGGAAGCGGTCGAGCCGGAAGTCGGCGCCGAGCTCCCGGTTGATGTGGGCCAAAATGTTGAGGTTGAAGTCCCGCGTGACGCCACTGCGGTCGTCGTAGGCCGCCTCGAGGATGGCCGCGTCTTTCATGAGGTCCACCCCGATGAGAAGCCCCCCCCGCTCCCCGCAGGCGCGGGCGACGCGCCGCAGAAACTCCCCTGCCTCTTTATGCGTGAAGTTCCCGATCGTGGAGCCCGGGAAAAACGCCACCCTCCGCGCGACGCGCCTCTTGGCCGGGGGCAGGTCGAAGGGCTGGGAGAAATCGGCGTGGACCGGCAGGACGTCCAGCCAGGGGTGGTCCCTCGCCAGCTCGCGCGCGGCGCGGAGCAGATGCTCGCGCGAGATGTCGACCGGGACATAGGCGGCGGGGTTTCGGAGGTGCTCGAGCAGCGGGCGGATCTTGGTTCCGCTGGCGCTTCCGTATTCGATGATCATGCAGTCCGGCCCGAGCGCCTCGGCCATCTCGCGCCCGTGCGCCCGCATGATGCCCAGCTCGGTTCGCGTGAGGTAGTACTCCTCGAGCCGGCAGATTTCCTCAAAGAGCCTCGATCCCCGTTCGTCATAGAAGTACTTGCAGGGGAGCGTTTTTTGCGGCTGACGCAGGCCGTGGAGCACTTCTTCGAGGAACTCATCTGCCATGGGCCGGGGGGCGGTGAATTCGGCGGGTCTTCTCGCGGGGCTTCTCATGCGCGCCTTTCCATCGGGAGATGTCAAAATCGCCCTTCTTCCATTTTTCGACGGGAGAAGAGCCCTCCGCCTCGCGGGGGGCGGGCTCTCTACGGCAGACGTTTGCGCGATTCGACTCCGACAAGGTACGGGGCTTTCTCCCCGGGATCAACCGTTCCTCCGCTCCGGCGTCCGGGAGCCCGACCGGCGCTGCGCCTCAGGGCTGGGCGTTTAATCGCAGGCCCGGCGAGACGAGGAGGCGCTCGGCCAGCTCGAACAGCCCTTGCACGATGAGGGCCAGCAGGGCGGCGGGCACCGCTCCCTCCAGGATGAGCCAGGTGTTGTCCAGCCGGATCCCCGTGAGGATCGGCTGCCCGTAGCCCCCCGCTCCGATGAGCGCGCCCAGGGTGGCCGTCCCCACGTTGATGACGGCCGAGGTCTTGATGCCCGCCAGGATCGCGCGGGAGGCCATGGGCAGCTCCACCAGGCGCAGCCGTGCCCCGGCGGGGAGGCCGAGGGCCTCCGAGGACTCGCGCACCTCGATGGGGATGTCGTGCAGCCCGGCGTGGGTGTTCCGGACGATGGGCAGCAGGCTGTAGAGGAAGAGCGCCATCATCGCCGGAGGGCCTCCGATGCCGAGGAGCGGGATCATGAAGACGAGGAGCGCCAGCGAGGGGATGGTCTGCACCACTCCCACGGTCCCGAGAATGATTTGCCCGACAGCGGGGCGCTTCGCCGCGAGGATGCCCAGCGGGAGCGCAACCAGGACGGCCGCGCCCAGGGAGAGCACCACCAGGGCCAGATGCTCCCGGGTGTGGCGGAGGAGGCGGCGCCCGGCCGTCTCCACCTCCACGCGCGCCTCGATGTCGAGGGCTTGGACCAGGAAGTCCGAGGCCACGCGCGCCTCGGGAACCTTGTCGAGCTTCGCGCGCGCGTTCATGCGGATCATCGCCCCCTCGGGGATGCGCCCTTCGAGCCGGAGGAATGCCCGGATCGCCCCGGGCGCGCGCCTCTCCAGATCGGCCCGGTAGAGCAGGACGGCGTGATAGGCGGTGAAGTGGCCGAGGTCGTCCTCGAGGACCTTCAGATCGTAGTAGCGGATCTCGGCGTCGGTCGAGTAGAGGTCCGTCGCGTGAATCCTCCCCGCCGCTATGGCCGGGTAGGCCAGGTCGTGGTCGAGCCCCCGAACCGACTGGTGGGGCAGGCGGTAGCGATCCCGCAGGTTGGGCCAGCCGTCCCCCCGGTCCATGAACTCGTTCGTGAAGCCGAGGTGAAGTTCCGGGTGCCTCCTCAGATCCGAGATGGTCCGGATCCCGAGTTTCGTGGCGACTTCCCTCTTCATGCCGATTGCGTAGGTGTTGTTGAAGCCGAGGGGGCGGCTCATCCGGATCCCGCGCCGGGCGAGGGCGTCGCGGATCTCAGTCTCGCCGCGGAGCCCTTGGCTGGCGAGGATCTCCTGGGAGATCGTGCCCGTATATTCGGGGTAGATGTCGATCCCGCCCGCGAGGAGGGCGTTCCAGAGCACGCGCGTGCCGCCCAACTCCCGCCGGTGCGCGGGCGCGTCCCCCGCCTGGCGGGCGAGGTGGGCCAGGAGCTCCCCGAGGATGACGGACTCGGTGAATTTTTTCGAGCCGATCATGACTTCGGCCCCCCACGCGGTGCCCGCGGCGAGGAGGAGCGCGAGGGGGAGAGCCCCGAAGATGCTCCGAGGTCCCGGGCCGGATCTCATTCGCCTGCCCCGTCGGCCCGGAGCCCTTCGAGGGGGCTGCGCTGGGCGTTGATGAAGCGGGTCACGAAAGGTTCGGAGGGCCGGCGGACCAGATCCTCCAGGCTTCCCTGCTGGACGATCGCGCCTTCGCGCATGAGGAGGATGAGGTCCCCGAAGAAACCCGCCTCCCCGATGTCGTGGGTGACCATGACCACGGTCTTCCCGAGCCGCTGGAAGATGCGGCGCAGATCCTCCTGGAGTTCGGACCGGATCATCGGGTCCAGCGCGCCCAGCGGCTCGTCCAGGAGGAGGACGTCCGGATCCAGCATCAGGGCGCGCATCAGGCTCACGCGCTGGCGCTGGCCGCCGGAGATCTGCGCCGGGTAGCGATCGAGGCCGTCCGGGGGGAACTTGGTGAGCTCGGCCAGCTCGGCGAGGCGCTCCTCGGTTCGCGCCTGCGGCCAGCCCAGGTACTTCGCCATGAGGGTGACGTTCCCCCGCGCCGTGAGGTGGGGGAAGAGCCCGCCGTCCTGGATGACGTAGCCCATCTTCCGGCGGAGGCCGAGGAGGTTCGCCGGGCGGATGGCCTCGCCGTTGAAGCGCACCTCCCCGCTGTCGGGGGAGATGAGGCCGATGACGATCCGCAGCAGGGTGCTCTTGCCGCACCCGCTCGGGCCGATCAGGACCGCCGTCCTGCCGGCGGGGATGGCCAGCGTGCTCGGCTGCAGCGCGCGCAGCCCGCCATACGTTTTAGAGACGTTCCTGAGTTCCAGCAAAGCCGGTTCCTCCGGAGAAGAGCGCGGTGGTGACGGCACGGCGCGCGCCCGTTCTCAATAGCCTATGGGGATGGGTTGTGGCAATGTTGCGGAAGGATCTCCATCCGCGAGAAGGGGGATGGCAGGGGAGGATTCAAGGGCCACGGAGCGCTTCTGCTCGGAGGATATGCGCAGGGGGGGGAGCATGATCGGCGCACGCGCTGACGTTGTCGGCAGCCTCCTCCGCCCCGCGGAGCTCCTCAAGGCGCGGCAGGACTTGGCCGCGGGCGCCATCACCCGCGCCGAGTTCAAGGCCATCGAGGACCGTGCGGTGGATGAGGCCGTCGCCCTCCAGGAGGAGGCGGGCCTCGAGGTCCTCACCGACGGCGAGATGCGCCGGACCTCGTTCCAGAGCCAGATGACGGAAGCCGTGGAGGGTTTTGGCGAGCACGGCCTGGACGCCTTCCTTTGGGGCGAGTGGCGAGGGGGGGAGGAGGCGGAGGAGCTGCTTGTCGAGCGGCCTCCCTACTTGGGCGTTGTCAAAAAGCTGGCCCGGAGGCGCCATCTCTCGGCGGAGGAGTTCGCCTACCTGCGCGCCCGCACCGCGCGCACGCCGAAGATCACCCTGCCCAGCCCGAGCCTGTGGGTGAATTTCTGGTCGGAGGAACGCTCCAAGGGGGCCTATCCCACCCTGGACAGCTTCCTGGCGGACGTCGTGGACATCCTGCGGGATGAGGTGGCCGAGCTCGTCCGCCTGGGCGCCACCTACATCCAGTTGGACGCGCCCCATTACACGGCGTTGCTCGATCCTGAGGCCAGGCGCTTTTACGAGTGGCAGGGCTGGCCCGCCGGGAAATGGCTGGACCAAGGGATCGAGATGGACAACGCCGTGATGGGCGGCTTCCGGGATGTGACCTTCGGCTTCCACCTCTGACGCGGAAACCAGGGCAGCCGGTGGCTGTATGCGGGTGGTTACGAGGCCATCGCCAGGCCCATCTTCCAAAGGGTCAGCGCGCAACGCCTGCTGCTCGAGTACGACGATGAGCGCTCGGGCTCGTTCGAGCCCTTGCGCGAACTCCCCGGCGACAAGATGGCCGTTCTGGGGTTGATCACCACGAAGAGCCCCCGCCTGGAGAGGGCGGAGGATATCGCGGCGCGCATCCGGGGGGCCAGCCGCTTCGTTCCCCTGGACCGCCTGGCGCTGAGCCCCCAGTGCGGCTTTGCGACCTCGATCGTCGGCAACCGCCTCTCGGCGGAGGACCAGGGGCGAAAGCTGCGCCTCGTCGTCGAGGTGGCGAAGGCGGTCTGGGGATAGGACGGCCCTTCGCCGAAATCCGGCCCCGTCCCCCCGTGGAGGAGAGGTGCCTTCCTCCGCCCCTAGAAGTATGCCAGGGGGGCGAGGGCCTCGATGTCGGTCACGACGTCCAGCACCACGGGCGCGTCCTTCGTGGCGAGGGCTCGGTCCAGGGCACCCTCCAGATCCCCCGGGCGCTCCACGCGGATGCCGACGGCGCCCATGGCCTCGGCGACCTTGGCGAAGTTCACCCGGCTGAAGTGCCAGAGCTCGTGGGCCCTCCCGTACTGCTTGCCGCCGTAGGCCTCGTCGAAGATCTTGGTCTCCTGGTTCTGCGAGTTGTTGTTGTTCACGAGGATGATCGCGTTGATCTTCCACCGGGCGGCCGTTTCCAGTTCCCCGATGTGGTACCAAAAGCCGGCGTCGCCGGTGAAGAGGACGACCGGCCGGTCCGGGACCGCGCACTTGGCTCCCAGGGCGGCCGGGAAACCCCACCCCAGATGCCCCGCGCAGCGGATGTAGCTCTGCCCGGGCTTGTTCAGGTCGAGCATTCCTCCCGTCCACATGCCCGCGTGGCCGGTGTCCGAAACGACGAGGGCATCCGAGGGAAGGTGCTCGCTCAGCTCCTTGCAGATGCGTTCGGGGCGGATGGGGACGGCGTCCGAGTTCATCCGGCCCGCAAACTCCTCCCGCCATTCCCGGACGACGGCCTGGACGCGCCCCAGCCAATCCTTCCGTGAGGCGGCGGAGGCGCCGTCGGCCGCCTCGATGAGCCTCCGGAGGGAAACCTTGGCGTCGCCCAGGATCGAGACCACGGGCGGGTAGTTCCGCCCCAGCTCCTCGCCGTTGATGTCCAGTTGGATCGCCGGCGTTCCGACGGGGGGCACCCGCCAGAAGTGGGTGGTCATGCCCCCCGTCCGCGTCCCGACGAAGAAGACCAGGTCCGCCTCCTTCACCAGCATGTTGGCGCACCGGCGGGAGTAGGTCCCCACCACCCCCACCGAGAGGGGATGGTCGCCGGGCATGGTCTCCTTCGCGTTCATCGAGGTGGCGACGGGGATGGAGAGCTTCTCGGCGAGCTCCACCAGTTCGGGCCCGGCGCCCGAGGTCCGGACCCCTCCGCCCGCCACGATGATGGGCCTGCTTGCGCCCGAGAGGGCCTTGGCCGCCTCCCGGATGTGCCCCATCTCGGGCTCCGGGCGGTGGGGGGGCGTGCGGGAGAACTTCTCCTCCACGAGGATCTCGAGATCCGCCTCGAGCTTCTCCACCTGACCCTGGTTCCCGGCGAACCGCAGGTGGACGGGGCCCGGGGTGCCGGAGGTGGCCGCCCGGAAGGCTTGCCGGAGGAGGTCGGGGAACCGCGCGACCTTGTCCACGTAGGCGTTGAACTTGGTGACGGGCTCGAAGGTGGTGAAGTCCTCGGCCTCTTGGTAGGCGTGGCGGTAGCGGATCTCGGGCGTGGTCCCCCCCGTGAAGGCGATGACGGGCGCGCACGCCAGATGGGCGTCCCGCAGGCCGGCCGCCAGGTTAAGCGCGCCCACGATTTGGGCCATGCAGATCCCCGGGCGGCCGCAGGCCCGGGCGTAGCCGTCCGCCATGTAGGCCGCCGCCTTCTCCCCGTGGGTGAGGATCCTGGCGATCCGGGTTCTCTCCTCCATCTCGGCCAGGGCGTAGCTGAGGATCGTCGGGACGAAGAAGACGTGGGTGACCCCGTAGCCTTGCAGCGTCTCTGCAAGGAACCGCGCGCCCGTCATTTTCGGCATGACCTGCTCCTTTGGAGAGAATCCTTCAGCTAAGACAAGACGGATGGTTATGGGGTGGACCTATCCTTCCTCACGAGCCGGCGGAACCGCCTCGGGGCAGCTTCTGCGCGGGCGACCGCCCCTCCGGCCCGCCCGCGGCGCGCAGGGCAGGGGGAGATCACGCGCGGCTCCCCCGCTGGCGCCTCATCCATTGCAGGAGGAGGACCAGCGCGACCCCCCCGAAACCGATCCCGTCGGTGATGAGCCCCGGCTTGATCAGGGCGATGGCGGCA